>JANYBX010000475.1 GCA_025360615.1 Opitutia bacterium | reverse complement strand
TAGCGGGAAACCGCGCGCTAAACGCGGCCAGGCACTCGCGCGTGTTCACGATCGCTTCCGCGGCGAGAATCTCGCCGGCGGCATCGAGGACGCACGCGGTGTGGCGGCGATCCCCGAGGTCCAATCCGATGGTCAACTTTTCACTAGCAGGTATTTTTGTTTTCATAAGGCGGGGGATTATACACCCGCCTTCTCATGCCTACTGGTTAGGCTTCCGTTTCATCGATCGGCGCGGCCTCGGAGCTTCTGGACTAGGCCAAGAACGACCACAACGGGTGAAACGAGAATCATCAGGCCAATGCCCCAGATCGACCAGATGACGCCGCTGAACGCTGGCTTCTCCCCGTCGGAAAGTGGAGGGACATCGCTTTCCTTACACACGTGAGGCGTGGGTGGAAAGAAGCGCAGGACGAGAATCCAGGAAACAAGCCCCAGCGCTAGATAGCTGATGAATATGACGAGGCCAGTCGGCATCTTCTTTGCCTAACGTTTAGGAGTCCCCTTAAAGATGAGCCACGGCGCTCGCGGCCGTTGGCTGACGCTTGGTTCGGCTCTTTTTTTATCATGAATGAGAACCTGAGATTGATACGGAAACGGCAACGCGCAAAGTGACTCAATGGACTACGACAAAGACAAGGTCGACGAGATGGTGCTCGCGCTGCTCTTTCTTACGCTCCACGACGGCGGACGGGCTTGGAAAGGTCACGACTGGGATGCAATGGGGCGGCTGCACGAAAAGGGAATGATTCTTGATCCGGTGGGAAAAACGAAAACCGTGGTGCTTACCGAAGAGGGAGAGAAACGCTGCCAAGAACTCTTTCGGAAACATTTTGGTCCACCGCAGTAGTCGGATCACTTTTCTTTGCCGAACGTTTAAGCTGAGCCACCGCCGCTCCGGGTGAGGCCGATTAGGTCGGCGGGTGAAAACGTTTTTGGGCGGGGCCCAATCTGAACTGAGCTGGTTGCGCTGAGCCAAAGGAGGTCGGTGAGGGATAACCGATCCTGCCTCGGGCCGGACACCGATGGCTCAGAGCGATTCGTTTTCGGCGGTCGCGCGTTGCGTGTCGGTGAGGCCGCGGGCGGCGCGGGTCGAAAAATCCTTCACGCCTCGCAACACGAAGAGGGGCACGCCGGGCGCGCGCTGGGCTTTCAGCTGGTCGAACTCGGCGCCGGCGACATCCATCAACACGACCGAGGGGCGTTCGTCATCCTTGGTCGAGGTGAGTTCGAAACGATCGACGGTGAGGTTGCTCACGTGGCGCACGAAGAGGCCCCCGGCGGGGAGCAGCCCGAACATGGCAGGCTCGGGATACCCGTTCTCCCGCTCCGGGACATCGTAGGGATCGCGCGGCGGCGGGGCGGGCTCGGGGGGCGCGTTGGGATCGGGGGGCAAGCCGGCGTTGGGGCCGGTGCCGTTCGGGCCGCCGCGGGCGCCCGCGCGCTGGAAGAAGTTGTTCACGAGTTCCGGGGGCTGCTTCGCGACCTGGTCCATCGTGATGCCGCCCTGGTAGTGGATGCGGATGTTGCTGAGGTGGACGTCCTCGATGGGATGGCCGGCGATGCCGGCGATGATCGAGGGGTAGCGCGGATCGACGCCCGAGGCGACGATGTGGCTGATCGTGATGCGGCGCATCGTCGCCACGGGCGTGCCCTCGGGCCCGCGGGCGCGATGGCCGAGGCGCAGAAAAATGGGCGAGTTCGAGACATCGCGCATCACGATATTGGTGATGGTGACGTCCTCGATGGGCCCGCCATCCACGGTCTCGAGCGCGAGGCCGCGGCTGTGGTCAAAGACGCAGTTGGAGATCGTGATGTTCTTAAAACCGCCGTTCGACTCGGTGCCGAACTTGATCCGGCCGGTGGGCCCCTCGCGATCGGGCGCGCGCTCCATCGTGCGCTTGAACGTGCCATCGAGGAGCGAGCCCAGGTCGTAGCCGCTCACCTGGCAGTTGGTGATCGTGACGTTTTCGCAGGGGCGGGGGGCGCCGAGCGCGTAGGTGCTCTTGAGCACGATGGCGTCGTCGTTGGGCGAGTTCACGTGGCAGTTGGAAACGCGGACGTTGCGGCAGGAGTCGAGGTCGAAGCCGTCGCGGTTGGTGTCGATGCGGAGATTGTCGATGGTGAGATTATCGACGCCGGTCGCGAGGAGGGCGAACCAGCCGCCTTGGAGGACGGAGAAATCGCGGAGGGTGACGTTGCGGCAATTTTTGAGCGCGATGCTTTTGTTGCCGGAACCGGGGCCGCCGAAAAAGCCGTTGCCGCCGCCTGCACGACCGCTGGGGGGGGCGGCGGCGGCCGCGGGAGCAGATGGGGCCGCGGGCACGGCGGGATCGAGTGGCAGCGGCGTCCCGCCCGGGTTCTCCGCCGGAGGGAGGTGGCCCGCGCCAGTTGCGGTGGCGGCACTGCGTCCGCCGCGCCGTCCGCCGCCAACCCCACCACCGCGGGCGAGGCCGAGACCGTGGATGCGGCCGGGGCCGATGATGGAAACGTTTTCCAGGTTCTCGCCCCAGATGAGGCTGTCGTGAAAATGGCTGTGGCCAAAGTCCTGATACTGTTTGTCGCCCCATTCGTTGGGCTCGGGCGGATCGTATTCGCCGAAGCCGGGAGCGGCGCTGGCGGCGACGAGCGTGGAACCGGGGTCGAGCCGGAGCGTGATGTTGCTCTTCAGCCGAATCGAGAAACTCAGGTAGGTGCCGGCAGGGAAGCAGACGGTGCCGCCGCCCGCGGCGGAGGCGGCTTCGATGGCGCGGTTGATGGCGGCGGTGTCGAGGGTCTTGCCATCGCCGGTGGCGCCGTGGGCGCGCACGTCGAACTCGGCGGCGGGGAGCAGCGAGGAGGCGAAGGCGAGGAGGAAAGCGGGGAGGCGGGCGAGGGGGAATTTCATCAGCGGAAAGTGACGTCCCAGATTTTGGCGCGGCGCGATGCGCCGTCGGGGCCCTCGACGTGGAGGACGACGATGTAGCGGTTGTCTTTTTCGTAGGCGTGGAGCGGGTGCTGCTCGGCCGACGTGGTACCGTCGCCGAAATCCCATTTCCACGCGGTGATTTTTCCGAGGGAGTCGTCGTGAAAGGCGACGACGCGGCGCGGTTGATCGAGCACCTTGAACGACCACTGCGCGTCGAGTTTCGGCGCGAGCGCGGGTTCGAGGGGCATGAGTTTGAACGCGCGGAGTTCGGAGGCGTTGCCATACATCGTGTGCTTGCTGGAGAGATTCCAGAAAGCGGAGGAGCCCTTCGCGTTCACGTCGTCGTAGTCCATGATGGCCCAGCAGAGGCCGATGAGTTTGTTTTCGCGCAGCACGGATTCGACGGCGCGGGGCGGGCCCTCGGCGCCGGCGTAGTCGAAGGGCGTGATCCAAAACTCGAGCGTGTATTTACCGGATTCGCCGGGCTGGAAGTTGAACGATTGCGCGGCGTTGGCCCAGGGGAGTTCCTTGATCCAGGGCTGCGCGCCCCACGCGAGGCACCAGTCCTTGCCGACGGCGGGCGTGAAGATGTGGTAGTTTTGTGCGTGAACGCCGTGGAAGGAGGAGAATGAATCGGCGGGGCCGATCGTATCCTTGTTCGGGTGGTTGGTTTCGAGGAAGGGGCCGCCGGAGGCGTCGCCATCGACAGCGAGTTCAAAGGTATCGTTGTGGAGATCGGGCCGAGAAAAATCCCAGTAGTTGTCCGTGGCTTCGTAGAGAAAATAGAGCCGGTTGAGGCCTTTGACCCAGCCGACGCGCACGCGCACGTCGAGATTTTTGGGATCGGGTTTCGCGTGGCGGCTGGAGTCGTCGGTGAGTTGATCCGAGCCGATGACGTAGCTCTCGGGGACGATGGCCCAGTCGTCGGTTTTGCCATCGACGCGCGGGATCCGGTCGGCGGGAAACTGGAAAATCTTATAGGTGATTTCGGGGCGGTCGAAGCCGGGGGCGGGGCCGGCGAGCGTGGCGAAGGCGGCGAGGGCGAGCGGGAAAAGCGAAACGGTTTTCATGCGAGGACGGTGCGTTGCAGCAGCCAGTAGGAGCCGAGCAGGGTGACGAGGGAAGAGGCGGCGGGCTGCCCGTAGCGGATGAACGAAGGAAGGGCGCGGAGTTTCAAGAGCAGAGGCAACGCCACGACCGCGACGGCGATTTGCCCGGCCTCGACGCCGAAGTTGAACGAAAACAGCGGCGCGAGCAGCGAGCTGCCGCCCGCGCCGAGGCCGCTCTCGCGGAGCGCACCCGCGAAACCGAAGCCGTGCACGAGGCCAAAGACAAACGCGAGCGCCCAGCGGCCCTTCGGCTCGGGATCGCGGCGCAGAAGATTTTCGAGGCCGACAAAAACGATGGAGGCGGCGATGAGCGGCTCGACGATCCGGCTGGGGATCACAACCCAGCCGAGCGCGGCGAGGGCGAGCGTGAGCGAATGCGCCACGGTGAAGCACGTGATGATGCCGGCCATCGGGCGAAAGCCGCGGCACGCGACGAGGAGACCGCCGAGAAATAACAGGTGATCGTAGCCGGTGAGAATGTGCCGGACGCCGAGCTGAAAAAAGGCGCCGAAGCGCGGCGCGGGCGAGAGCGGCGGCGCGGGCGGCGTGACGGACGATGGCAGCGCAGTGGGCACGGGCACCGCGAGCGCCGGGTTCGCCGCGTCGAGATAGTCCCAGCCGAGATTGTGGCCGGCCGAATCGGTCACGGAGAGCGTGGCGACGTGATCGACCGGCATTTTCGCGAGGTAGGCCGCGCGAAAGACCAGCGGACTGCCGTTGGCACGGGCGTAGTGAAGATGGAAGTCGACGTCGTTTTCCTCGGTGAGGCTGACGTCGATACGGTCAGTGGTGAGTGGCGTGCGGCCCGCCGTGAGGCGAAACAACTCGCCGGCGCGCTGCCGGAGCTGTGGCAGGATCTTTTGAAAATGCTCCTCATCGATCACCGGCGGCGGGGCGGGAAACAAATCGCCCGTGGCGGACAGGGCCATCGTCACGTCGAGCTGGATGCCGGTGGCATCGACGGTGGCGTGGGCCGCGCTGGAAAAGGGATCATGGGCGAGCGCGACGGCCGCGGGAAGGAGGCTGGCGAGCAGGAAGACCGCGCGCGGGAAATGGGCGCGCGGCGACCTCATGAACGCGGCTTGGTCTTAATGAGCGTGATGTTCGGACGCGGGGCGGGTTTCATGCCGGCGCCGAGGAAGAAGCCGGGATGCGGGGGCTGGTTGTAGGCGACGTTTTGCCACGCGATCGCGAGGCGATACTGCGGGTCGTGCATGAGCGTGTAGAGCCGGTGCTCGGTGGGAATTGTCGTCGTGTAGAGGCGGAGTTCCTGGTTGTCGGCGGAGCGGAAGATGACTTCCTCGCGCCAGTCGCCGAGGAGATCGGCGCTGAGGCAGGGCGTGGATTTGGTGCCGTTGATCGAGGAGGCTCCATCGGCGGTGAGGAGGCGGGTTTCGTCGCCGGTTTCCCAGTTCCACTTGTCGATGTGATTTCCGTCGAGGAGTTCGCGGAGCAAATCGCCATCCCACCAGACGCCGAAGTTGCACGAGCGCGGATTTTTTTCGGAAATCTGTTCGCCTTTAACGCTCCAGAGGCCGCGCACGCGTTCGCCGCCGGAGGCCCACATTTCGTAGCCGGGGTAGCGTGGATCAATGTCCATCGCGCAGCCGCGGCCGATGTCGGGCGAGTTTTCCGTGCCGCCGGGTTTGCCCCAGATCATCGCGCCCGTGTTGGCATCGCGAAACTCGAGGCCGTAGGGATGCTTGGGGTTTTCGTGGATGTCGAAAATTTCGAGGCCGGGGCGATTCGGATCCAAGTCCGAGACGTGCAATGCGTCGCCGTGGCCGAGCTTGGCGCTGTAGCGCGGGGTGCCGTCGGAGTTGATGCACATGGCGCCGTAGATGATCTCGTCCTTCCCGTCGCCATCGACGTCGGCGACACTGAGGTTGTGGTTGCCCTGACCGCGGTAGGGATTGGTGGCGTCGGGGGGGCCGTAGTTGTCGCTGTCGAAAAACCAGCGCTGGGTGAGCTGGCCGTCGCGCCAGTCCCACGCGACGAGCGTGGTGCGCGTGTAGTAGCCGCGGCACATGACGACGCTCGGGTGAACGCCGTCGAGATAAGCGACGCAGGCGAGAAAACGGTCGACGCGGTTGCCGTAGGCATCGCCCCAGTCGGCGACGTTGCCGCGGGCGGGCACGTAGCCGGTCGTCGCGAGCGCCTTGCCGGTGAGGCCGTCGAACACGGTTAAATATTCGGGGCCGTCGAGCACGTAGCCGGAGCGCGAGGCGGCCCGGCTGCCATCGGGCGCGGTGACGCTGCCGGTGCGGTCGCGGGAGGGCACGAGGTCGGGGGTCTTGCTGCGCCAGTCGGCGGCGGGATCGCCGATGACTTTGCCGGTCGCGTCGGTCGTGCCATCGGCGGTTTTGCAGACGAGCTCGGCACGGCCGTCGCCGTCAAGATCGTAGACCATGAACTGGGTGTAGTGTCCGCCCTCGCGGATATTTTTGCCGAGGTTGATCTGCCAGAGAAACGTGCCGTCGAGCTTGTAGGCTTGGAAAATCGGCTCGTCGGTCAGGCCGGCCTGGGAGTTGTCACGACCGCGTCCCGTCATGTGAACGATGATCTCGTATTCGCCGTCGCCATCGAGATCGCCGACGGAGCAGTCGTTGGGCGTGTAGCCGGGCGGCGTGCGGAGCGGAATGGAAAGATAGGGGCGAGCGGGGCAGTTGGCGGGAATCGTGGCGAGGGACGAGCGGGCGCTGGGTGGTTGCTCACGACCGGCGAGAAGGGGGCGCACGAAGTAGGTGTGGGATTTCGCAGGGTCGAAGGAGGTATCAATGAAGTTGGTCGCGCCCGTGATGGGAGCGGGGTTGAGCTTGGTGGGGGCGGCGCCGTCGGCGGAGCGATAGAGATTAAAAGCGAGCGCGTCTGAATCGGTGCCGAGGACGCGCCAGCTCACGAAGATTTTTTTCTCGTCCTGTTTGATCGCGACGACACCGCGACCGAGATTTTCCATCTGGCGGGGAGGGGAAGCCGGAGAAAGAACAGCCGAAGGCGAAGGTGCCATCGCCGCAATTTGAGCCGGGGGGACCGGACTGTTACAGCTGGCAAGAAATAGGCTCGCGGTGGCGGCGAGCAACGGGCGGGCGAAGACGGAGGAATTCATGGAAGCGGAGTTACACGGCCAAACGCAGCGCGGGGTGAATAGTTGCGGACCTTAAAATGGAAGGGCGCGGGCAAAAGCTGCGCTTCGTCGGAAAAACGGTAATGGGTGGCGAAGTCAGACAGTCTGAAGGGGCGGCGGACGGAGTTGCGAGGGAGGTGCGATCCGGGAATCGACTAAAATGAAAAAGAGGGTGAGTTCTTCGGCCGGCCATGACAATCGCGTCCTGCGTCCCGGAACGCGGGCTCACGCTATCGGGGATGGATTCGTCAGCCTAATTTGCGAGCCTCATATAAGGTCACGCGCCGACGCGAATCGGGAGGACGACGAAGGGGAGGCTCGCGGCGAAGAAGCGGTGCTGGAGCGTGAACGCGGTGTGGTTGTGGAGGAGGCGCGTCAGGCGCGTCTCGCGCGCGAACTGGAGCTGGCCGGCGAAGAACACGCTGTTGGGGAAATTTTCGCGGGCGGTGGCGGCGAGGTTCATCACCTCCCCGATGACATCGTGGCCGATGGCGGTGAACGTCGCCGCGCCGTAGCCGTGGGCGCGCGCCCACGCGGCGTAGCGCCCGGCCTCGGCGGTGGTGTGATCGCGGAGGGCGGTGAGTTCGTCGGCGCCTTTGAAGTTGCCGGCATCGACGGTGCCGACAGAGAGAAAGACGAAATTTTTAAACGTGTCGCCGAAGAGACGCGGGACGTGAAGCGCGGTGTGGAGACCGAGGCCGTTGTAGCCGTTGACGAGGAGGATGGCGGTGCGGGCCTCCTTTGCCACGGCTTCGGAGGCCGAGGCGCGCTCTCCTTTGGCGTCGGCGGCTTCGACGATCACGTCGAGGCGGCGCAGTTGCGCGGTGACGCCGGTGTAGTGGCGCTTGATCCCGAACGCGGCGGCGACGAGCAGGCCGGTCACGAGGAGGGTGGCCCAGCCGCCCTCGTGGAATTTCACGACGGTGAGCGAAATGAGAATGAACGTGGTGAGCGCGAGGCCGAAGCCGTTGATCGCGAGTTTGCGCCGCCACGCGCGCTCCGCGTGCCGCGCGCGCCACCAATGGATCACCATGCCGAGCTGCGAAAGCGAGAAGGTGATGAAGACGTTGATCGAGTAGAGCACGACGAGCAGGCCGACGGAACCACGCGTGACGATCATCATGATGAGGGCCGCGCCGCCCATGAGGAGAATGCCGTTTTGCGTGACGAAGCGGTCGCTCAAATTGGCGAAGCGCGTGGGAAACCAGCGGTCGAGGGCCATGTTCGAGAGGACGCGCGGGCCGTCGAGGAAACCGGCTTGCGCGGCGATGAGAAGAAGAGCCCCCTCGGAGGCCAGCGTGACCCAGACGAAGGTCGAGCCCACCGAGGCGTGCCAGCCGCGCGTCATCGTTTCAAAGAGGACGGCGTTGAGCGTTTTCCCCTCCTGCGGCACGACGGCGTAGAGGAGATACGCGGCGAGCAAGCCGCCGACGGTCAGCGCGAGCGACACGCCCATGTAGATCATCGTGCGCCGGCCGGTTTGCGCGCGGGGCTCGCGGAGGATCGGGAGGCCGTTGCTCACGGCCTCGATGCCGGTGTAGGTGCCGGCACCCATGCTGTAGGCTTTGAGCAGGAGCGCGAGCAGGCCGAACCATCCGAGTTGCGAACTGACGGTGCGGACTTCGTGAACGGTGGCCGTGGCGACACCGCCGAAGTGGCCGGCATGCGAGATCAGCGCGTAGAGAATCGCGAAGGCGTGCGTGCCGACGAAGAGAAAGAAAACCGGCACGAAGAGCATGACGGATTCGCGCACGCCACGGAGATTGACCAGCGTGAGACCAGCGACGCCGACGAGGGCGAACGGGAGTTTCCAAATTTGCCAATCGGGGGAGAGCAGGCTGAAGAGCGCATCGGCGCCGCTCGCGACGGAGATGGTGATCGTGAGCACGTAGTCGATGAGCAGCGCGCTACCTGAAACGACGCCGGTGGCGGGCGAGAGGAGTTTGCTGGCGACGAGATAGCCACCGCCGCCCGAGGGAAACAGCGAGATGATCTGCGAGTAGCTCGCGCAGATCGCGACGATGGTCACGACCGACGCGAGGGCGACGAAGAGGGCGAGGTGCGGATTGGCACCGAGCGTGCGGAAAGTTTCCTCGGGGCCGTAGCACGATGAGGAAAGCCCGTCGGCGCCGAGGCCGACCCACGCGAAGAGCGCGATGAGGGAAACTTTGTGGAAGAGGCCGTGCTCATTGAGCGAACGGGCGCGACCGAGGAAGAGGGAGCGGAGGGACATGGTGAAAAGAAACCTGCGATAAAATCCCGGACTTTTCTCCCTCCCAAAGCCTCCACTTTCTCGCATTCACCCCATCCATGTTTGTAATATAATACGTTACAAACATGGATCTCGTCATCGGCAATATGTAACATAATACGTTACAAGTAGCGCTGGGGACGGAGAGACAGGATGGCGGTGGAA
>JANYBX010000462.1 GCA_025360615.1 Opitutia bacterium | reverse complement strand
GAGCGCAACCGGCGCGTTAGGGATAACGCGCCCTACCTTTCTAGCCGACGGGGCGGCCGAGGATAATCAAATCGCGCTCGATGCCGTCGAGGACGGCGACGCGCGGGAGGTGGCCCCAGCGTTCAAACTGAAACGAGTCCTCGAATAAGCGCAGGCTCGGTTCGTTGTGCGCCCAGATGAAGCCCAGCAGCGTGCGGATCTCGCAGGCGGGAGCGCACGCGATGGCCTGCTGCACCAGCCGGCGACCGAGGCCGCGACGCCGATGCGTCTCCGCGATATAAACGCTGATCTCCGCGGTGGGGTTGTAGGCCGGGCGGCCGTAGAAGGAATTGAAACTCAGCCAAGCGCAGACTGCGCCGCCGTGGGCATCGTCGGTCAGCACCCAGAGCGGACGTTTTTGCGGATTGTGCGCGTGAAACCACGGGAGGCGGCTCGGCACGCTCACGGGCTCGGTGTCGGCCGTGACCATGCGGCCGGGGATGGTGGCGTTGTAGATTTCGACGATGGCCGGCAAGTCCGCCTCGGTGGCATCGCGCAGGTGAAAGCCGGGAAGGTTCACCGCTTGATGAAGCCCAGCAGCCACGTGAAAAGCAACGCGCCCAGCACCGCGAAGATCAACTGGCCCACGAAGCCGTGAGCGGAAATCCCGAGCAGGCCGAAACCGAATCCGCCGAGAAACGCGCCGATGATGCCGACGATGATATTGCCTGCCAGGCCGAAGCCGCGGCCTTTGGTGAGCAACCCACTCAGCCAGCCGGCGAGCGCGCCGATGAGGAGAAACGTGACGAAGCCGGAAAAGGTCATGAGAAGCGTTTTGAGCCTGCCAATCAGTTCAATGGAGGCGGGGTGCCCTCACGCCGCGAGCGATGTGAATGCGGGGTGAGGGCACCCGCATTCATTTTTTTTTATTTCGCCGGCGCAGGAGCGGCGGTGGGCTTCGGGAAGGTCAGGCGCCCGACGGCTTCGAGGAGGCGCTGGCGGAGGAGTTCGTCTTCCTCGGCGACCGTCTTTTTGTAGGTGCTGCGTTCGAGGGCGCGTTCGGCGAGTTCCACGCTGATCACGAAGATGTGGCCGTTTTTCACGAAGAGCAGGTTGCCGCGTTTCGCGACCGGGGCCTTGTCGCCGCTGATGACGGGGATTTTGTCCATGAACATCGAGCCGCCGGGGAGGAGGATGTGGGTCATGAGCGCGCCGTCGAGCAGGCCGGGCACGAATTTCGCGCTCTCGATCGAGACGCCTTCAAACGCCTGTTTGAAGTCGGAGAGAACGAAGTTGCTGAAAAAATAAACGAGGTAGTCCTTCAGCCCGCGGGTGGATTGCTCCCAGCGTTGCGAGGCATCCTGTGGAAACGCGGCGATGCTGATGTGGATGTTAAAGTCATCCTGAAAGGTGACGACGTTGGCCGTGTCGGTGATGGTGCCGCCGAGTTCGGGCAAGACCGGGATGGCGACCTTGAACGCGCCCGTGGGCGAAACATAGGTGCGGCCTTCGACGCGGCCTTGGATGGGCGGCGGGGCGTCGTCCGGCGTTTGGGCGCGGGCGGCCGTGACGAGGCAGGCGAGGGCAAAAACGGTGGGGAAAAGGCGCATGGGTGGAGTAGGAGTAGTGATGGACGAAGGGCTTTCAAGCCGCAGTTGCAGGAGGCGGCTGAAGCTGTTGCCACAGCGCGCTCGGAATATCCTCGGGCCGGCTTTGACCTGAGAGGCCGGCGGCGCGGAGATGTTCCAACCACGCGGCGCCGCCGTCGGGCAGGCGATCGCGGAGGAGCGAGCCGATCTGTTTGCGGCGCTGTTGAAAGCAGGCGCGGATGAGGGCTTTCGCGGCCCGGGAAAAAACAAAGGGGGCAGGCCGGCGCACGAGGTTGAGCAGGTAGGATTCAATGTCGGGCCGCGGGTGGAAACACGCGGCGGGGACTTTGTGGCCGGGCGCGACGGTATAGGCGGACTGGAGGAAAATCGAAATCGCACCGACGGATTTCGTGCCGGGCGAGGCGGTGTAGCGTTGGGCGGCTTCCTGCTGGAGCATGAGCACGAGCGAGGTGGGGAGCGGCCCGCCGAGCACGCCGTCGAGCCAAGGCGTGGCAATGGCGTAGGGGAGATTGGCGACGATCTTGAAGCCGCCAGGCGGCGGCATTTTTTCCAAGCCGGCGAGGGGATGCTCGACGGCGTCGCCGAGGAGGAGATGGAGGCGGTCGGGAAACTGCGGCAGGAGGGTCGCCGTGAGATGCGCGTGGAGGGTGAGATCTTTTTCCACGGCCCACACGTGCGCGCCGGCTTCGAGCAAAGCCGTGGTGAGCGTGCCGAGGCCGGGGCCGATTTCGACGACCGCATCGCCGGGGGCGATGGCGGCGAGTTCGAGGGATTTGCGGACGATGTTGCCGTCCACGAGAAAATTTTGGCCGAGAAAGCGCTTCGGGGAATGGCCGAGCTGGGCGAGGAGATCGCGCGTGGCGGTCGGGGAGAGGGGCATGATTTAGCGGGCGGCGCGGCCCTCATCGACTTCGTAGTAATCGAAAAACGTCAGGAGGTCAGTGCGGTGGGCGAGCCCGTCGGTGGCCTTGTGTTTTTCGAGCGTGACCGTGGCTTCGTCCCGCCAGCCGCGTTTTGAAGCGAAGCCGTTCCAGATGAGGACATCGAGTTCGTCCAAGCTGCGACCCGTTTGCTGGCACCACGCGAAAATCTCCTCGTCGGTGCCGCCGGCGAGCACGCGGGCTTTCAGGGCCTCGTAACTGATGCGCAGGAAACCGCAGAGGCGCCCGTCGAAGCCTTTGCCGATAAATTCAAAGTGGTCCTCATGCAGTTCGCCGCGGGCGTGAAGGCGGATTTTGTCGAGGGAGCGGGCGAAGAAATAGAGGCCGCCCACTTTGATGAAAGGACTGACGGGCCGTTTTTTTTGAAAGCTCATGGGAGGCTGCGCTATTTGTCGTCATCCTCACACTCCAGGTGAAATTTGTGCATGGAGCGGTGAATCAGCGGCGCGAGGATGACGCCCGTGGTGGCGATGAGCGCGATGCCGCAATAGATCGCATAGCAGCCGGCAAAGAGTTTGGCCGCGTCGTTGGAGAGCTGCGAGAGCGGCCCCATGCCGGAGAGAATCATGGCGGCGTCGAGGAAGGCATCGATCCACGCCAGCCCGCCGAGGAAATGATATCCAAGCATCCCGGCTCCGAGGGAAAACGCGATCAGGCCGGTGCCGGCGGCGATGCTCCCGCCCAGGCGGTGGACAAATTCGCGCTTCGGCAGGAGCTGCTCTTTGTGGTGTTCAAACATGGGAGCGGAAACCGGCAATGAGCGCAGCGGGGTCGGGCGCTTTCATGAGCGACTCGCCGACGAGCACGGCGCGGGCGCCGGCGGCGCGAACCCGGGCGGCATCGGCGGCGGTGTGGATGCCGCTCTCGCTGATGGCGGTGACCTCGCGGGGAAACTGCGGGATGATCCGCTCGCTGAGGGCGAGGTCGGTCTTGAAGATGGCGAGATCGCGGTTGTTGACGCCGATGATAGTCGCGCCGTGAGCGAGGGCGCGGGCGAGGTCAGGGTTGTTGTGAATCTCAAAAAGGGCGTCGAGGCCGGCGGCGCGGGCGGCGGCCTCGAGCGTTTTGAT
>JANYBX010000457.1 GCA_025360615.1 Opitutia bacterium | reverse complement strand
ACACGGAACACACGGAACACAAAGCGGAAAAATTTCCGTGTATTTCGCGGATTCAGTAGGCTAACTCGCGCCAAAAGATGAACGCGATGGACGAGCTGAAGACGACAATTGCCCGGCTGCGGGGGCCGGGCGGATGTCCGTGGGATCAGGAGCAGACGCACGGGTCGCTCGTGCGCTGCCTGATCGACGAGGTGAGCGAGCTGATCGACACGATCGATCGCGGGGATTTTCCGCACATGCGCGAGGAGCTGGGCGACGTGCTGATCCAAGTGGTGTTTCACGCGCAGCTCGCGGAGGAGGCGGGGCATTTTTCGCTCGAAGACGTGGCGCGCGAGGTGAACGAGAAGCTCGTGCGGCGGCATCCGCACGTGTTCGGCACGGGCAGGCTCGACACGTCGGATCAGGTGCTCGTGCAGTGGGAGCAAATCAAGGCGCAGGAAAAGAAGCACGGGCCGGTGACCGCGGGGGTCTTCAAAGAGCTGCCGCCGCGGCTGCCGGCGCTGATGTTTGCCGAAGCGGTGTGGAAGCAAATCGAGAAGAGAAATTTGCCGGCTGAGACGGCGGTGGACGTGGCGCAGGTGCGGGCGGTGGGCGCGCGAATGACGGAAGGGGAGCTGGGAAAAATGTTATTCGAACTCACGGCGGCGGCGCGGGCGAACGGGCTCGATCCCGAGGGGGCGCTGCGGTTGCACACGATGAGAGTGATGGAGCAAGTCGAGGGGCAGGTTAAAGGCTGAAGGAGGGGCGGTCCTTGACCGGCCCATGAACGCGCGACGAAGAAATCCTACCATGTCGCAAAGCGAAACGCGGGCGGGCGTGGACGTGGGAGCCGGTCGGCGACCGGCTCTACCGGCGGAGGTGATGGGGGAGTGGTGGACGCCGTTTGCGGAGCATCTCGCGCTGGAGCGGCGGTGCTCGGCCTATACGGTGCGAAACTACCGGCAGGCGTTTGAGGATTTTTATCGCTGGGCGCAGGGCGCGGGCGTGTGGGCGCGCGGCGTCGATGCGCTGGAAGTGCGAGAGGTGCGGGATTTCGTGATCGAGGCGCAACACCGGTTCGACCGGCGGACGCTGCACAACCACGTGTCGGGCCTGCGGGCGTGGGTGAAATTCTGGCAGCAGCGCGGGCGGCTGAAAAGGAATCCGTTCGTCGGCGTGCCATTGCCGAAGTTGGAAAAACGCCTGCCGAAATTTTTGACGGAGGAGCAGATGAAGCGGCTGTTGCTCGGGCCGCAGCGGTTGATCGAGAACGGCTCGGAGGAACCGGCCGTGGCGTGGCGCGACCGGCTGGCGATGGAATTGCTCTATGGCGGCGGATTGCGCGTGAGCGAGCTGGTGGCGTTGAACTATGGCGCGGTGGACTTTTCGGAGGGCGTGGCGCGCGTGGTGGGCAAAGGAAAGAAGGAGCGGATGTGTCCGCTCGGGCGGGTGGCGCTGGCGGTGTTGGCGAAGGTGCGAGACGAGTTTGCCCGGAGCGCCGGGCCGGGCGATGCGGTGCTAACCGGCCCGCATGGCGCGAGAATGACCGTGCGCGCTGTGCAGCTGAGATTGAAGCGCTACCTCGCGCTGGCCGAGCTGCCACGGGAGCTGACGCCGCACAAACTACGTCACTCGTATGCGACGCACCTGCTCAACGCCGGCGCGGATTTGAGGCTCGTGCAGGAGCTGCTGGGGCACGCCTTGCTGACGACGACGCAAGTTTACACGCATGTGAGCGTGGCGCGGCTGCAGGAGATTTACGCCAAGGCGCACCCGCGGGCGTGAGCATCTGAGCGGTCACTAGATCTGTGCTACCACGCCAGGCGGCGGGTGGTGGCGTTGCCGGCGGCGTCGTAGAGGATCACTTCGGCGTTGGTGGCGCCGGTGGCTTTGGCGAGCGGGACTTCGAGGGTGAAGGTTTCCTCGCGGCCGTCGCGGATGCCGTCGGCGGGTTGCTCAACGGTTTCGTGGGCTCCGTTGTTGAGGGTAACTTCGAGGCCTTCGAGGAGGGAGAGAGCGTCGCGGCCGTGAACGCTGATCGTGAGGCGTTCGGCGGTGCGCGTGGCGGTGGCTTCGAGGATGACGGGCGGGCTGTGGTCCACGATGAGGTTGTCGGTTTCGAAGGTGACGCTGAGGCGGTCGGCGGGGGCGCGGGGCGCGGCTTCGGTGGCGACGAGGCGGGTGAAATAGACGCCGTCGGTGAGGTGCGAGGTCTCGAACTGGGTGTAGGGCTCGTGGCTGGACACGGCGAGATCGATCCAGGCGGCCTGGCCCTCGCGGCGGATGGAGAAGGTGGCAGTGACATTGTCGCCGTCGGGATCGAGGATGGTCCAGAGCGCGACTTGGGTGCCGGGCGCGGGAATCACCTGGCTGCTGAGAAAACTGCTTTTGCCGTGCTTGGGGCCGGAGTCGTCATCCTTGCCGCCGGTGGAGATAAGCTGGCTCAACGATGTGGTCACGGAGGGCGCGGGTTCGGGGGCGGGAAGAATGGCGAAATTGGGAGCGAGGAGGCGGAATTCCTGGAGCGTGGGGCGGCGGTTTTGTGGGAGGAAATTGAGTTCGGCCTTGTCGAGCTCCAGGTTGGCTGTAGCAGCGGAGGGAATTTTCAGGCGGAGTTTGGCGTAGCGGCCGCGGAGGTTGGGGGAGCGCCACGCGGGGTCGGCGGAATCGGCGGCGAGGGGCGTCCATGGGCTCCAGCCCTCGATTTCGTCGCTGCCGAAACTGGTTTTAATTTCGAGGGTGAGCTGGCTCGCGGTGAGTTCGCGGAGGCGGGTGAAGCGGAGCGCGCCCAGGGTGGCGGGCGTGCCAAGGTCGAAGCGGCGCGTCTCGGCGGAGCGCTCGGCGGTGGCGTCGAAATCAAGGAGGGCGAGGCCGGGGGCGTTGTTGCGCAGGAGGAGAAACTGGCCGGGGGCGCGGGGGATGGGGGCGAGGGCGTTGAGCTGCGCGGAGGTGCTGCCGGCGAAAGTGAGCGGGAGACGCGAGTTGAGATCGTAGCCGAGGATTTCGCCTTGTTCGCCGCCCGCGAGGAGGAGGGTCTCGGCGTGGCGCGCGAGTTGGTAGAAGGCGGCGTTGTTGCGCGAGGTGAGAGTTTCCGGAAAGCCGCCCGCGGGAAAATAAACGAGGGTGCTGCGGCCGGAGAATTTTTCCGCGGTGGAGAGCGAGGAGAGGGAGGCGAGGGCGGAGGTGTCGGGGGCGTCCTTGATGGCCGGCTCCTTGGGCGGCTTGGGGGTGGAGTTGATGCGGGTGTCGCCGGTGGAGGCGGTGAAGACGAGCGTGGCGTAGAGATCGCCGTTGGGCTGCGGGAGAAAGGCGGTGACCTCGGCGTCGCGGTTTTCCTGGAGGATGGTGGGGGAGTTGGCGGCGGGGTTGACGGCGGCCGGGGGAGGGAAGGCGTAGATGTTTCCCTTGGGGGAAGAGCCGGCGACGATGCGGCCGTCGGCGAGGCGGGCGAGGCGGCGGATGTTGCGGTCGCGGACTTCGCCGAAGAGTGAGAGGCCTTTTTCGGCGAGGAGTTTGGCATCGGTGATCTTCGCGGGGTTGACGCCGGATTTGGCGAAGATGTCGGGGGAAACTTGGTAGATGCGGGCGGGATTGCCGGTGGCGATCAGCACGTGCGGCGCGGCGGGGGCGGAGGTTTGGGTGCCGGATTCCGAGGGGGGAAGAACAAGGAGGTCGAAGATCGAGTCCACGGGGAGGCCGACGCGGGCGACGATTTTGCCCTCGCGCAGAAGGACGAGGCCGCCGTTTGGCGAGGTGCCGGCGAGCACCGTGCCGTCGGGGAGGCGGGCGAGAGCGAAGACGTGGGATTCGTCGAGCTTGGCGAACTCGCGGGTGGCGTAGGATTTTTTCGCAGGGTCGAGCGTGGCCTCGAAGATCCTGCCCTCGGGGCCGGTGCCGATGAGCCATTTATTTTCAGGGGCGGGCGCGAGGCACCAGAGGAGATCGGCGGGGGCGGGGCCGGCGAGTTCGGTGAGCACGGGGCCGGCGACGAGGCGGCCGTCGGAGCGGGTGGCGAGGCCGTGGAGGTTGCGGCTGGAAATCTCGCGAAAGAAATCGAGGTCGATTTTTTTGGAGAGGGGCTCGGCGGGGAGATTTTGAAACGCGGCGAGCGAGAGGAACGCGGAGAGTCGGAATGGCCGAAAAAAAGAAGAGCGAGGCATGAAACGACGGGACGGAGCGGGTGGGTGGATGGAGATTTATGCGGGGTGGGGGCACCCCGCCTCCAGTTCGAAAACAGGAAACTAGTCGGTGATGCGGAGGGGGCGGCGGAGGATGACGGGAGTGAGTTTGCCGGCGAGGAGGTGTTGTTCCCAGAGCGGGACGAGGGCTTCGTGTTTTTGGAAGCGGGCTTCGTCCGCGGTGCGGGCGATGCGTTCGATGGAGCCGGGCGTCTCGGGCGTGGTCGTGGTCTGGTCGCTGAAGAGGGTGGATTTTTCGAGGACGGCGAGAATGAGGCCGTCGGTGGAGCGGTTGTCACGGACGGCGGCGAGGTAGGCGCCGAAGCTGCGAAGCTGCGCGGTGGCGATCATGGTGGGGTGCCCGGTGAGCTCGTCCATGGCGGCGCCGGGGGCGAGCACGATGTCGAGATTTTTTCCCGCCCACGCGGAGTCGATGGGAATGGCGATGACCTCGCGGTGGGCGGCGCCTTGGAAATCGCGCCAGCCGAGGGTGGCGGTGACGGGGTCGCCGGCGCGGGCGGTGGTGCGGGAGAGCTGAAAGAGATCGAAGGTGACGGCGGGATTTTCCGCGAGCGGTTCGACGGTATAGGTGACGCGGTCGGGGAATGTTTTCTCGTAGGGATTTTGCAGGTCCTGCGAGAGGTCGCGGACGAATTCGCGGAGGCCTTGCGCAAAGGCCTGCGGGCCGGCGAAGAGGTTGCGGGAGGTGAGGGTCTGCGTGGGGGAGAACGTGATACTGCTGGTGAGGCGGAAGCCGTTGGTGAGGCCGGCGTCGTTGGAGCCGACGATGGCCTGCGTGATGCCGGTGGCGATGAGCGCGGGCGTGAGCTGAGCCTGCCGGGCGACGTTGAAATGGAGCGTGCGGGGGGCGCGGGCGGAGCCGGCGGGCGCGGCGACGTTGACCTCGACGGCGATCATCGCGGGGCCGGGGCCGAGGGTGCCGGAGATGGCGGACAGGCGGTCTTGCGTGATGGTGCCGATGACGTGGCCGGTGTTGGCGATTTTCGAGGATTGGAGGGTCGAGGGGAGGATCGTGACGATCTCGGCGGCGCACATGGGGAGCTCGACATCGCCGAGTGAGAGCATGGGGTGACCGAAGGCAGTGACACGGTCGCCATCGACGCGGGAAACGGTGCCGGTGCCGGCGAGCGTGATGTCGCCGGTGGCGAGGGCGACGGAGACGGCGGAGCCGGGAAGGAGCGGAGGATTTGCGATTTTCGAGTTTTGATTTTCGATTCCGGAATTGGTGCTCCCGCCAAGGGCGGAAATTTCGAGGCCCAGGGCGGTGAACTGGGGAGAAAGGAGTTCAGCGACGCGCGGGGAAAGACCACTGAGAGTAAAGACGGGGCGGAGCGGAGAAAAGGAGCCGGCGGAACTGGTGAGGACCGGCAGGGCTGGCACCGGGAGTGGAAGAACGTCGGGCAGGTCGCGCACCTCGGCGAGATCGGCGGCGGGGGTGAAGCCGGCGTAGCGCACGGTTTCAAAACGCTGGATCTGATAGCTGAGCGCGCCGGCGAGTTTGCCCTCGATGTAGAGCGGACTGCCGCTCATGCCGGCGACGGCGCCCATGTTTTGCACGCGCGGATCGGTGAGCTGGCAGAGGATGAGGGACTTGCCGGGACCGAGCGCGTTTTGGACGATGCCGGTTACTTCAACATCAAAGGGTTCAGCTTCGGTGCCGCGAAACACGGTCCAGACCTGACCGCGCTGGCCCGCGTGGAGTGAGCTGACGGGGATGATGGCGATGGGTTCGGCGTGGAGCTGGAAAGCGGGGATCGCGGCGAGCGCGGCGGTGGCGATGAGGCGGGGAAATCTCATGGGTGGTGCAACAGGTGACTCCGGTTAAATCGGTTCAAAATCAAAGGGCTTGAATGGCCTCCGTCATGACTTCGCAGGCGCGGTCGATGGCGGGGCCTTCGTGGGCGGTGCTGAGAAAATAGGCTTCATAGGCGCTGGGTGGCAAGTAGACGCCTCGATTTAAACAACCATGGAAAAAAGTGGCGAAGAGTTTGGCGTCGGAGGTGAGCGCGGTGTCATAGTCGCGGACGGGCGTAGCCGTGAAGAAGACGCAGAACATCGAGCCGAGTTGCGGGACTTGGACGGGAATTCCCTTGGCGCGGGCGGTGGAGAGCACGGCTTCGCGGAGCTGGCGGCCGAGGGCGTCGAGGCGGGCGTAGGGGTTGAGTTCCTCGAGGAGGCGAAGGCTGGCAATACCGGCGGCGAGCGCGAGGGGGTTGCCCGAAAGCGTGCCGGCCTGATAAACGGGGCCGAGGGGCGCGAGGAGATCCATAATGTCGGCCCGGCCGCCGAACGCGCCGACGGGGAGGCCGCCGCCGATGATTTTGCCGAGGGTGGTGAGATCGGGCGTGATGAATTCGAGTTGTTGCACGCCACCGAGGGAGAGGCGGAAGCCGGTCATGACTTCGTCGAAGATGAGGAGCGCGCCGTCTTGCGTGCAAAGCTGGCGGACGGCGGCGAGGTAGCCGGGTTCGGCGAGGATGAAGCCGACGTTGCCGATGTGGGGTTCGAGGATGACGCAGGCGATTTGGCCGGGGTTGGCGGCGAAGGCGGCGGCGAGCGCGGCGGGATCGTTGAACGGGAGCACGACGGTCTCGCGGGCGAAACTCGCGGGAATGCCAGCGCTGTCCGGGTGGCCGTGGGTGAGGGCGCCGGAGCCGGCTTTGATGAGGAGCGAGTCGGAGTGGCCGTGATAACAGCCGGAGAACTTGATGATTTTGTCGCGCTTCGTGAAGCCGCGGGCGAGGCGGATGGCGGACATCGTGGCTTCGGTGCCGCTGCTCGTCATGCGGACTTTTTTGATCGAGGGCACGAGGCGCGTGATGAGTTCGGCCATCTCGACCTCGTAGGGATTCGGCGTGCCGAAGGAGGTCCCGCTCTCAAGCGCGGTGGCGATGGCGGCCTTGAGGCGCGGGTGGTTGTGGCCGTGGATCGCGGGCCCCCATGTGCAGACGAAGTCGATCAACTCGCGATCGTCGGCGGTGACGAGCGTGGCCCCGCGCGCGGCCTTGACGTAGAACGGCGTGCCCCCGACGGAGCGGAAGGCGCGGACGGGGGAGTTGACGCCGCCGGGGATGACTTGGAGAGCGCGGGCGAAGAGGGAGTCGGAGGTGTGCATGTCCACGATGGGAAATCGGAGACTGTAAACCTTCATGCGCGGTGGACGACGAGCAAGAACACCGTGCTCAGCGCCTGGGATTTTTTAGGCGCGGCATGCGGCCCATGCGCCGGCCGGTGCGGCAGGCGAGATGAACGGTTATAATCGTTCTAACGGAATGGCGGGCGAGTGCGTTGCTCCAATCGGCAGGGGTGGCCGGAAATAGGCGTCGTGTTCGCGCGGCGCAGCTTTTAGAAAACAGCCTCAGTCACGGAAATAGGAAAACATTTACGTTTTTCCCGTTTCAAACCACCGGCGCAGCGCCGGTGCGATGACTGGCAATCCAACCATGAGAGAAGATTACATCAAAGGCGCACTGAAGATGGTCGATGACCCGAACATCCTGGTGAATTTGGTCTCGCTGCGCGTCAAGCAGCTCAAGCGTGGCAATCGTCCGCTGGTCGAATCGCTCGAGAAACTTTCGCCCGAAGACACGGCGCTCCGCGAGATCATGGAAGGCAAGATCAGCTACGAGCTGGCAACGGCCACCGAAGCGCACGGGAAAAATTAAGCGCGACGGGGCCGGCGCGCCGCCCGTGCGAGGTAAACCATCCCGGTAAGGACGCAGCCGGACGCTTGCGTGGCTGCGGGCAACGGGTGAGCGTTTTTCACCCTATGAAAAAAACGCGTTGTGGCGGTCTGCTCTCGTGGTTTCGGCGGTGCAGTCTGATGGCTGCGGCGTTGGCGATGGGCGGCGTGAGCGTGGTGGGAGCGCAATCCCCGGCCGGCGCGTCCGCGGAGACGGCGGAATTTTTGTTGGCGGCCGATGGGCGCGCGGCGTGCGTCTATGTGGATGGCGCGGACAAGGCAGTGGTCCGCGCGGCGGAGGATTTGGCGGGAGACATCGAGCGTATTTCCGGCGTGAAGCCGGAATTGGCGCGCAAGGCGTCGACCCTTTCCGGCGATATCGTGCTCGTGGGCGTGCTGGGGCACAGCGCGCTCATCGACACACTGGTGGCGCGCGGAAAACTTGAAGTGCAGGGCGTGAGCGGCGAGTGGGAAAGCCATGTGGTGCAGGTCGTGGATGATCCGTGGCCCGGAGTGCGGCGGGCGCTGGTGATCGCGGGCAGTGATCCACGCGGGGCAATTTATGGCGCCTACACGGTGTCGGAGACGATCGGCGTGTCGCCGTGGTATTGGTGGGCGGATGTGCCGGTGAAAAAACGAAACCGCGTCGCCTTCCCCGCGGGCGCGCACAAGCAGGGTCCGCCGGCGGTGAAGTATCGCGGGATTTTCCTGAACGATGAGGACTGGGGCTTGCAGCCGTGGGCGGCAAAAACGTTTGAGCCCGAGACGGGTGACATCGGGCCGAAGACGTACGCGAAAATCTGCGAGCTGCTGCTGCGCCTGAAGGCGAACACGCTCTGGCCGGCGATGCACCCGAGCACGAAGGCGTTTAATTTTTATGCGGGAAACAAGCTCGTGGCCGACGCCTACGGCATCGTGATGGGCTCCTCACACGCCGAGCCGATGCTGCGCAACAATGTCGACGAATGGCCGCACGAGCGCGCGAGCGACTACAACTACGTGACGAATCGCGAGGGCGTGCTGAAATATTGGGAGGAGCGCGCGCAGGCGAACGGGCGTTTCGAAAACGTTTACACGATGGGCATGCGCGGCATTCACGACGGGGCGATGCCGGGCGGCGGCACGCTCGCCGAGAAAGCCGTGCGACTGGCGCAGATTTTTGCCGATCAGCGCGAGCTGCTGAAAAAATGGGTGAACCCCGACCCGACGAAGGTGCCCCAGATTTTTTGCCCGTATAAGGAAGTGCTGGAGATCTACCGCCGGATGCCTGCCGGACCGCCCGACGACATCACGCTCGTGTGGCCCGATGATAATTTCGGCTATGTGCGGCAGTTTTCGAACGCGAAAGAGCGCGCGCGAGCGGGCGGCGCAGGAGTTTATTACCACGTCTCCTACTGGGGCGCGCCGTATGATTATCTTTGGCTCTGCACGACGCCACCGGCGCTGATTTGGGAGGAGATGACGAAGGCTTGGGAACTCGGCGCGCGAAATTTCTGGATCGTGAACGTGGGGGACATCAAGCCGGCGGAG
>JANYBX010000425.1 GCA_025360615.1 Opitutia bacterium | reverse complement strand
ATTTGTTCAAGCCGCCAAAGGCGTCGTGGACCTGACGGTATAGCGCGTAGAGCTGGTCGTAGGTTTTTTGCGCGGCGGGCTTTGGCCGGTAGCTGATTTTTTTCAGCGAGGTCATCTTGCGCTGCGCGGTGGGGAAATCGGGATGTGCGCCCGCGAGCACGGCGGCGGAGATGGCGGAGCCGAGGGCACACGCTTGCGATGAACCCGCGACGTGCATGGTGCAGCCGGTGACGTCGGCGTAGATTTGCATGAGCAGCGGGTTTTTTTCCGCGATGCCGCCGGCGCAAACGACGCGGTCGATGGGGACGCCGTATTCGCGGATGCGCTCGATGATGGCGCGCGCGCCGAACGCGGTGGCTTCGATGAGCGCGCGGTAAATTTCCGCTGGCGTCGTGTGCAGCGTGGTGCCGAGGAGCGCGCCGGTGAGAAGCGGATCGACGAGGATGGTGCGGTTGCCGTTGTGCCAATCGAGCGCGAGCAGGCCGCTGGCGCCGGGTTTTTGTTTTGCGACCTCGACGGTGAGTTGGGCGTGACGAGCGGCGTCGCCGTGGCAGACGCCCTCGACCCACCATTTGAAAATATCGCCGACGGCGGACTGGCCGGCCTCGATGCCATAAAAACCGGGGAGAATCGCGCCGGGGACAATGCCGCAGATGCCGGGAATGTCCGGGACGTTTTTCGAGAGCGGGACGACGCCGCAGTCGCACGTGGACGTGCCGATGACTTTGACGAGCGTGCCCTCGGCGACGCCACAGGCGATGGCGCCGTAGTGAACATCGAACTCGCCGATCGCGATGGGGATGCCGGGGGGCAGGCCGAGTTTTTTGGCCCAGGTCGGAGAGAGATTTCCGGCGGACGCAGTGGCGTCGTGGGCTGTGGTGTAGAGGCGGTCGCGGAGCGCGGCGAGGGCGGGATCGAGGAGAGAAAGGAATTCCG
The DNA here is from genome assembly GCA_025360615.1 of Opitutia bacterium. Lineage (GTDB taxonomy): Bacteria > Verrucomicrobiota > Verrucomicrobiia > Opitutales > Opitutaceae > Tous-C4FEB. Next base: position 15,385 of record JANYBX010000425.1, on the reverse strand, counting down.
CGTCGGGCAGGCCGCCCCAATCGGCGGAGTAGAGCGCCTTGTGGCCGGCGGCGCAGATGCCGCGTTTCACGAGCGTCGGATCGTCGATGCCGGCGAGGACGGAGGGAATCCAATCGCAGAGTTCAACCCAGGAGTGCGCGGCGGCGAAAACTTTCGGGGCGACGTTGCGGCAGTGCCAGATTTTCGACCAGAACCACTCAGAGGAATAGGTGTTGCCGCACTTGGCGATGAAGTGGGGGCGGTGCTGCGCGGCGAGCTCGGTGATCTGGGCGGCCTCGCGGTGGCTCGTGTGGTCTTTCCAGAGCCAGCATTGGGCGTGGAGATTTTTTTTCCACTTGGGGGAGAGGGCGAGAGGAACGTTGTGTGCGTCGACGGGAATGGGACTGGAGCCGGTGGTGTCGACGCCGAGGCCGACAACTTTCGCGGGGTCGAAGCCGCGGGTTTTCTTCGCCTGAGCGAGCGCGCCGTGGACGGATTTTTCGAGGCCGAGGAGGTAGTCGCCGGGGTGCTGGCGGGCGAGGTGGTGGTCGCGCGGATCGAGCAGGACGCCTTGCGAGCCGGAGGGATAGTTGACGATGCACGTGCCGAGTTCGGCGCCGTCGGCGCAGCGAACGACGAGGGCGCGGACGGAGTTGGTGCCGTAATCGATGCCGAGGGTAAACATGGGGAAGGGACGGGGTGAGCAGGCTGAAGGCGGAGAGAAGGAGGGGAAAAGAGTGAGTTTACTTTACGGTCAACTGGAGAGGTAGCGCCAGTCTTTGACGGGCGCTTTGGTTGAGTTGCACGAGGAACGTTCGGTGCATTCGGAACGCCGGTCGGTGACCGGCGCTACTTTCGGAAGCGGCGTGTTTTTATTTCGCAGCGGCGGCGAAAGCGGGCCGGCGTTTTGCGGGGTGGGGGCACCCCGCCTCCATTTTCGGTCGGGGAGGATTTTCTTCTATACTGGGGCGACGGCGCGGACGGTTTTGCCGTTCATCCACGTGGCGCCGATGAGGGTGGCGCGGGGGAAGGCGGGGACGCCGTTTTCGTTGCGGTGGATTTGGCCGATGACCATGTCGACGGCGGCTTCGCCGGCCATGTCGTTGTGCTGATTCATGCCGGCGATCTCGGGGTGCGTGGCACGCCACTCGAGTTGGATCAGGCCGAGGTCGGCGGGCACGCGCACGCGGCGGCGTTCGAGCCAGCGGGTGACGCGGTTGTAGAGCGTGAAGAGCACGTCGGGCTGGTGGCGGTCGAGCCACGCATAGAATTTCGCCGGGTCTTCGCCGACCTCGTCCATCGCCATGAAGGCGGGCACGCGTTGGCGTGCGGGGAGTTTCTGCTGGCCGATGAGAATGCCGGCGGAGAAGCGGCCTTCGACGAGGCGATCAATGGTGTTGTCGAGCACGAGGGCGGGGCGACGATAGCCGCGCGCGAGCGCCTGCTCGAAGGCGGTGAGAGAGAGGTGGTGGTGATCGACGCAGCTAAACGAGAGCGCGGGATCGCGCGTGCGCACGCCGGTGACGACGCAGGGCAGCGCATCCCAGACGGCGCGCAGGTGTTCGGGCAGATGGTTTTGCTCCATGAGGCCGACGAGGACGGCGCCCTTGATACCGCGCGTGCGGAGGATGCGGAGAAAACTCGCGGCGGTGAGAGTCGGTTCGTGCAGCCAGAAACGATCGAAGCCGTAGCCGCGGCTGGCGGCGCGGCGTTCGCAGCCCTCGACGTAGGTGGGAATCGTCGGGTGTTTACGGAGCGCATCGGGATCGCGGTGGGCGTTGACGAGGGCGAGCTTGGCCTGCAGGCGCGGGGTGCGGCTGGCGCGCAACTGGGCCATGAGGTGCGCGATGACGGGATTTGGGCGGTAGCCGAGTTCCTGCGCGATGAGGCGAATGCGGTCGCGGGTGGACGGAGGGATTTGCGGATCGCCGCGGAGCGCGAGCGAGACGGAGTTTTTCGAGACGCCGGCTTTGGCGGCGATGGTGCTGAGCGTGACGTTGGCCAATCGCGAAACGGATAACTTTGAAAGCGATGAGAGGTGCGCTCAGGGCAGGAATTCGGCGGTCATTGCTTGCTCGACGGAAACTTTGCCCTTGGGCAGCACGGCGAGTTCCTCGAGCTGTTGAATCTGGGTGGTGAAACGCGCGGTGGTGAGGCGGCCGATGTTGGCGGGGCCGGCGTCGGAATCGCGGCCGGTCACGAGTTTTTGCTCGATGATGAGCTGGCGCGAGGCGAGGGCGAAGGCGGGATCGAGATTGGGGTTGGCCTGCTTCATCGCGGCGTGGGCGGGCGCGGGGTCGCCTTCGAGATAGTCGCGCCAGCCGTGGACGTAGGCGCGGAGAAACGCGCGGAGTTCGGCGGGATGTTCGCGGGCGAATTTTTTGTTGGTAAGCACGACGGCGTAGGCGCGAAACCCGGCGTCCCACGTCGATAGAAAACGCGGCTTGGCGCCGCCGGCATGCACGATGTGGTAAGGCTCGGCGATGGAGTAGCCCTGCTGAATCGCTTCCTTGCTGCCAAGAAAGGCGGCGACGGAAAAATTCTGAGGGACGACGTTTACCTTGAGCCCGTATTTCTTTTTCAGGAACGCGAGGAACGTCCACTCGGGACGGGCGATGATGGTTTTGCCGGCGAGATCCTCGAAGCGGCGGACGGGGCTGGCGGCGTTGACGAGGAGGCCGGAGGGATCGTCCTGGAAGACGGCGCCGACGCAGAGGACGGGGAGGCCCTCGGCGACTTTTTGGAGGGCATCGGTGCTGTCGCCCTGACCGATCTGCGCCTGGTTGGTGGCGATTTTCTGCATGACGAAGGCGTTGGGGCCGCCGGGGACGATGGTGACGTCAAGGCCTTCGGCGGCGAAGAAGCCGCGGGCTTGGGCCTGATAAAAACCGCCGTGCTCGGGCTCGGCGATCCAGTCGAGTTGAACGGTGATTTTGAACGGCGGCTGTTTTTTGTCGGAGTCGGCGGCGGAGAGCAGAGCGGGGAGCGTGAACGGGGAAAACCAGACGAGGGCGGCGAGGAGGGAGCGTGGAGTTAGCATGGGAGGGAAGATTTTTTAACCACGGATTTCAGGGATGAACACGGATAAAGACAGTGAATCCTTCCGGTATCCGTGCCCATCCGTGGTTAAAGATTATGAAAATTTGGTTCAGGTGTCGGCTCTTTCGTAGGAGTCGTGCCAATGGTGGAGCAAGAGCCAGCTCAGCGAGAGCACGGCGGCGACGAAGAGGAAGCCGAGGGCGCAGCAGACCGTGGCGGTGGCGAAGAGGGCGGCGTATTTGGCCTGACTGCTGTAGATGAGCGTTTGGAAACCGAGGCCGCCGCCGTCGCCGGCGGAGCTGCCGGCCGTGTAATCGCCGACGAGTGCGCCGATGGGAGCGAGCGTCGCGGCGATCCGAAGGCCGGTGAAAAAATACGGGAGCGCGGCAGGCAGGCGGAGGCGGAAAATTTCCTGGAGCTTGGTGGCGCGGTAGAGGCGGAAGAGCTCGACGAGATTGCGGTCGGTCGAGACGAGGCCTTGCGTGGTGTTCACGGCGAGCGGGAAAAAGCAGATGAGAAACGTGATGATCGTGACGCTCTTCAGTCCCGGTCCGACCCAGATGACGAGCATCGGGGCGAAGACGATGATTGGCGTCATTTGGAGAATCATCAGGTAAGGATAAAACGTCGCGCGGACGAGCGGTGAGAGGGAGAGAATGAGGGAAAGCGTCGCGCTCACGATCACGGCGCAGGCGAAACCGAGGAAGGCGCCTTGGGTGGTGTTGAGCGTGGCGCGCCAGAGATCGGGGCCGTGTTCGTGAAAGGCGGCGAGCACGGCGGCGGGCGCAGGTAGCAGGAAACGTTGATCTTCGGAGAGCGAGACATGCACGAGCTGCCAGAGACCGATCAAGAGCGCCCCAACGAGTGCAGGCAGGAGGAGTTGGAGAAATTTCCGGGACGACATGGCGGCGAAAATGGTTCCGAGTTTAGGGTTTCGGGTTCCGAGTGGGAATCGAATCCTCCACGGAGCGGAGGAGCTGGGAGACCTGATCCACGAGCTGGTGATAAGCGGGGGAACGGCGCGTGTCGGGTGTTCGCGGATAGGGCAAGTCGACGGGAATCTCGCGGTGAATACGACCGGGGTTGGCGGACAAGACGACGATGCGGTTCGAGAGAAACACGGCCTCGGCGACGGAGTGCGTGACGAAGAAGGCGGTCCACTGTTGGCGCTCGCGGATGGCGAGAAGTTCTTCGTTGAGGTGGTCGCGGGTCATTTCGTCGAGGGCGCCGAACGGTTCGTCGAGCAACAGAATGCGCGGCGAGAGCGAGAGGGCGCGCGCGATGGAGACGCGCATTTTTTGTCCGCCGGAGAGTTGGCGCGGATAGTAGTCGGCGCGCGGGGCGAGGCCGACGAGGTCGAGCGCGGAGCGGACGGTGGCGGCGATTTCCGCGGCGGGCGCGGAGCGAAGCTTGAGCGGGAGCGCGACGTTTTCCACGACGGTGAGCCACGGGAGTAGAGTCGGCTCTTGGAAGACGTAGGCGAGTTCGCCGGTGGAACCGGTCGGGTCGTGACCGGCGATGATGAGTTCGCCGCGGGTGATGGGGCTGAGGCCGGCGACGAGTTTGAGGAGCGTGGATTTACCGCAGCCGCTGGGGCCGATGAGCGCGACGAAATCGCGGGGCGCGGCGGAAAGCGTGATGTCGTTGAGGATGACGGGGCCGTCGCCGTAGCGTTTTTCGACGCGACGAAATTCCACGATGGAGGTGGGCGCGGTTGGCGGCACGGGGCGGATGGGAGCGGTTTAACTAGCCGCGCGCAAGAGCCCACGGGAGGACGGGGCTTTGGGGGTGGTTGACGACGATTTGCAGGCCGGCGCTGAGACCGGAGGCGAGGGGAACGGGAAGCGTCAGAACGGGGAGGCCGCCAAGCGAGGCGGGGGCGGTGAGGGAGAGCAGGCGGTTGCGTTGCGGCAACGTGCAGTCGGCTTTGGTGAGCGCGGGGCGATGCACGGCGGGGAGAACGAGAAAATCGAAGGTGAGAAAGTAACTCGTCCATGCGAGGCGGACGACGATGAGCATCGCATCGGCGGCGGCGACTTGGGCGGGAGTGAACTCGTGGACGCGGTTGAGGCGGGTCCACACGGCGGGATCGTAGCGTGCGCGGAAGCGCTCGGCCCACGGTTCGTGGACGGCCCAGGCCTCGACGGCGGCGATGGTGTTGTAGGCATCGAGCGCGCCGGCGAAACGGCGGAGCAACTCTGTGCGGGTCGCGGTGTCGGCGGGAGGAGCGAGGCGGGCGGCGGCGGTGCGGCAGGCGGTGGCGACTTCGGGATCGAGGCCGGGAATTTCGAGGTAACAACCGTGCGGTTCGCGGCGATGCGGACCGAGGCCGACGAGCGCGGATAACGTTGTAACCATGTCGGCGGCGGTGGCGGTGAACCAACCGGCGGTGTCGAAACTGGGGGCGAGGGGAAACGCGTCGGCGATCCACGCGTGGCGCGGCGCGCCGCGAAAACCGTAGAGTCCGCAGAACGCGGCTGGCACGCGGATGGAGCCGCCGGTGTCGGTGCCGATGGCGAGGGGCACGATGCCGGCGGCGACGGCGGCGGCCGAGCCGCTGCTGGAACCGCCCGAGGTGCGGCCGGGAAAACGGGGGTGCTCGACGTCGCCGTAGTGCGGGTTTTCGCCGGTGATGCCGTAGGCGAATTCGTGGAGGTGGGTCTTACCGGCGAGCACGGCGCCGGCGGTATCGAGAGCAGTGACGATGGCGCTATCGTGCGCGGGGGCGGGGCGGACGTCGGGCAGAAACGTGGAGCCGGCAAACGTGGGCGAGCCGGCGACGTCGAAGAGGTCTTTGATGAAAAATGGAACGCCGGCAAGGGGCGAGCCGGCGGGCGCGGTGGCGAAGCGCTCGATGAGTTCGGACTCGGTGGGGAGTGGCGCGATGACCGCGCGGCGCTGGGTGGGGGAGAGGAGGGTGCGGGTGCGATGGAGCAGTTCGCGGGCGGCGGCGGGCGGGGAGAGGGATTGCCAGTCGCGAAAGGTCATGGGCGGATTTTTTGCGCTGAGTGGGAGGGGCCGCCAGCGTGTTTTGCCCGCGGAAGGTGGATAAATTTTCTCGCGCTGCGCGCGGCGCGGTCGGCATAACGCGGGGGATGACCCGAGTATTTGTTTCCGGCTGCTACGATATCATTCACGCAGGGCACGTGCAGTTTTTTCGCGAGGCGCGCGCGCTGGGCGACCACCTGACGGTGTGCTTCGCCTCGACCGAGGTGCTGTGGTTTCACAAGCAACGGAAGAGTTCGCTGCCGGACGAACACAAGCGGGCCTTAATCGCGGGTCTGAAGATGGTGGACGACGTGGTCGTGGGCACGGGGCTGGAGGAGGGGATTGATTTTCGGGAGCATTTTTTGCGACTGCGGCCGGATGTCCTGGCGGTGACGGAGGATGACAAACATGAGGCCTCGAAACGCGCACTGTGCGCCGAGGTGGGCGCGCGCTATGTGGTGATGGCGAAGACGCCGCCGGAATTTCCGCCGATTTCCACTACGGAGATCGTGCGCTGGATTCGCGCGCCGCAGCAGGCACCGCTGCGGGTGGATTTTGCCGGGGGCTGGCTCGACGTGCCGCGGTTTGCGCGGGCGGGCGGCTTTATTGTGAACTGCGCGATTTCGCCGACGGTGTCGTTGCGCGACTGGCCTTACCATCAAAACGCGGGCCTGGGCGGGAGCGGGGCGTGGGCGTTGATCAACGGCCGGGACGGCGTCACGTCGGAGCTCGATCTCGGCGTGGGTTGGCAGGATCCGGCGGTGATCAACGAGAGCGGACTGTGCGTGTGGCGCAGTGGCCCGCGACCGGAACTCGAAGTGAAGACGGACGGGGCGTTGCTGCGCGGGAGGATCGCGCTGTTTTGGACGGGCAAGCAGCATTCGACGCCGGCGGTGGTGAATCAAACCCGCGACTACGATGCGATCGAGCGCGCGGGCCGGACGGCGCGCGATGCGGTGTGGGCGAATAATTTTGAAGGACTCGCGGGCGGAGTGCGGCAATCCTACGCGGTGCAGCGCGCGGAGGGGATGGACCCGCTGCCGGGCGATCCAGCGGCGCCAGTGGACGCGGCGCTCGCGGCTTGCCGCCCGCACGCTTGGAAATACTGCGGGGGCGGATTCGGCGGCTATGCGGCGTATTTGTTTGCCGACTCGGCGGGGCGAGACGTGGCGTGCGCGTTGCCGGGATTTCGCCCGGTGGAACCGTTCGTGAAGTAGCGCTCGGCTTCATCGATGCGCTGTCAAACGCCACACCCCTGCGCTGCGCGCCACCCCGCTCAAGAGGGGATTTTTCGGCCCGGGCCTTGCATCCGCAGAAGGGGATATGACGTAGGGTGAAGTCATGACCTCCTCCGGCACCGCGATCACCACGGGGAAAGAATCGTTTTGGCGACGGCGCGTGGTCGGGCCGTTGCTGGTTCAATTGACGCAGGGCGTGACGCCTGACCGGATCGCGTTGACGGTGGCGGTCGGCACGGCGTGTTCGCTGCTGCCGTTTCTAGGATTTACGTCGCTGATGAATCTCGGCGTCGGTCTGTGGCTGCGGCTCAACCAGCCGATCCTGCAAACGCTGAACCAACTGCTCGGCCCAGTGCAGCTCGCGCTTATTTTGGGCTATGTGCGGGTGGGCGAAAAAATTTGGCGCGCCGAGCCGATGCCGCTCTCGATCGGTATTTTGCTGAAGGCGTTTAAGGACGATCCGTGGGCGTTCGTGCAGCGCTTTGGCTGGACGGGAGTCCACGCGGCGACGGCGTGGGCGCTGAGCGCGCCATTGATCGTGGCGACGCTCTACTACGGATTACGGCCGGTCCTGCGCCGGCTGGGAACGAAGCGCCGCCGGGTGGTGGCTTAGTTCGAGCGGCTCGGGCGGACGAGGACGGTGTAAGTGTTCAGTTTGCCCTCGGGGGAAACGAAGAACACATCGCGATACGCGTGAGTGGGCACCTCAAGTTCGTAGAAATAGGGACTGAGGGGCTTGGTCTCGCCTTGCATGCGGAACGCGCAGGCAATTTCGGAAACGAGCTGCTGGCGGCCGACGTTTTGCACGCGAATCCAGATGCGCACGCGCCCGTCGCGGAGGGGATGCGCCTCGACTTTGAGGAGGCGGACCGAGGTGGTGTAAGCGGTGGAGAGGGCGGTGCTGATCGGCACGAGCACAAGGCCGGTCCAGTCATGCTCGACGAGGGCGGTGGAGTTGCCATCGGCGGTGAGACCTTTTGGCGGCGGCTGGGAACGGGAATCGATGTATTCGATTTTCGGAGCCTGCGCGCCGGGGGCGAGCGAGGCGATGGCTTCGGGGAAGCCGGTGGTGTCGGCGAGTTCGTGGGTGCGGGCGTCGGACTCGGCGCCTTGAGTGAGATGTTGGATGGTGGCGGTGACTTCGGGATCGAGCGGGGGCGGCGGGGTCGGCACGAACGCAGGGATGGCCGGGGCCGGGACCGCGGGGGAGGAAGCGGACGTGGCGGCGGTGGCGGCGACCGCGGGCTTGGCGGCGGCGACCGATGCGCTGGCTTTTTGTGCAGACACGGCCGGAGCTTCTGGCGTAGTCGCGCAGCCGTTGAGGAGCGCGCCGACGGCAGCCGTAAGAAACAGTATCGGGGTAGGGAGCAATTTCATGAGCAGGGTTGTATGAGTATGGTAAGCGTGCGTGCGGGTAAGGCACGGGATAACCGGAATTAAACGAACCACCGAGCGTTGGAAAAGCGCCGATTAAGCGCGAAGCGTTAGAAAACGATGAAACTAAACCGCATCGTGGCCAACCAATGGCAAATGAGCGAGCCGGAAGCAGATAAATCTAAACGCGCTGTTAATGACCGAGCTCCGGAGCCGCAATATTTTGGTTCTTGTCGGTCGCGGTCGGAAGATGGCCGAGTTGTTCCGCCACGAGTCGCAGTCCGGCGAAAGCAGCGTCAAAGGTGGGCTTGATCCGCGCGGCGGCGGCGAAATGCTCGCGAGCTTCCACCCACTGCCCGCGATTAAATAAAAGGGCGCCGACGTTATAGTGTGCCTCGGCGTGCGAGGGATTGAGCTGCAATGCGACGTTGTAGGAATCCAGCGCCTCGCCGATGCGACCGAGTTGTTCCAACGCCACGCCGAGCCCGTAGCGCGAGTCGGCATCCGCCGGGGCCAAACCAATCGCGCGACGGTAGTGAGTGCAGGCATCTGCAGCCTGGCCGTGCTCGCGCAGCAGGTTCGCGTAGTTGAAATGAGTTTCCGCGAAGTGGGGACTGAGGTGGAGCGCCTTTTCGTAGTGGAACTTAGCCTCGGCGAAGTGCTGCTGCTCCACGAGTGCGTTGGCGAAATCGTTGTGCGCGCCGGCATCGTTCGGCCCGAGACGCAGCGCCTGCTCGAAGGCGGCGTTGGCTTCGGCGGTGTGGCGGTCTCGGGCGAGGGCGATTCCAAGGCCGCGATACGGGGCGGCGAAATCGGGCTGGCCTTGAATCGCGTTTCGAAAGTGCGAGGCGGCCTCGGGCGATTGACCACGCCGCAGCAGAAGCCCGCCGAGGCGGTAGTGAACGAGCGCGAGGTCCGACCGACATTGCAACGCGGTGCGGTAGCTGAGCATCGCATTATCCGGCCGCCCCATTTTTTCCTGAATGACGCCGAGGCGGTAGTAGGCGGGACCGTAGCCGGGATTGATGGCGATCGCACGCTGGCAATTGTCCGCGGCTTCTTCGAGGCGTCCTTGATTGAGCAGCGTCGTGGCGAGATTGCAGTGGGCGAGGTAGTTTTCGGATGTCACGGCGAGCGCGTGTTCGAAGAGCGCTTGCGAGCTGCGCCAGACGCCGAGCTGGTTCCACGTGCGCGCGGCGCAACCCGCGAGCACGAGTCCGGCGGCGGCACCTCTCAGCCAGCGGAGCGATGGCGGCATCGGCACCGCGCACAACGTCCAGATCAACGCGACTTGGATGCCGAGCATCGGGAGATAGGTGTAGCGATCAGCCATCGCCTGCGGGCCCGACTGCACGATGCCGATCACCGGGACGAGCAGGCCGAGAAACCAACCCCAGCCGGTGAGCAGCCACGGCCGATTTCGCCGCTGCCAGAAAACGCCGACGCTGAGGACAAGCATGAGCAGCACCGCGGCGACCACCGCAAGCGGCGGCCAGTGGCGCGGCGAATAGCAGACGGCGAGATCCAACGGCCACGCGAACTTGCCGAGATAGCGCGCGACGGAAACGAAAGCGTTCGCGACGCGCATCCCCAGCGGGAATTCACCGGTGATCGCGCCACCGGCGTTTTGCACAGAGTAGGTGACGATACACGAGGCCAGACTGAGCGCGAAAAAAGGCAGTTTCTGCGTGAGCAACTTCCAGTGATTGGGCTCGGGTGTTTCGGCCGGTTGGCTAAAAACAATCCGCCGCAAGGGCCACCCGTCGAGTAGCAGGAGCAGGCCGGGCAGCGTCACGAGCATCGCCTTGCAAAGGAGGCCCAGCGCGAATGCGACGAGGGTGAGGGCGTAGTAGCGTCCGGCACCGATGAGTCCTTGCCGGCGTTTTTCGGCATAGGCGGCGTAACCCCATAGGGTGAGCAGGGCGAAGAAAACGCTGAGCACATCCTTGCGTTCCGAAATCCACGCCACCGATTCGACCCGCAGCGGATGCCACGCGAACAACGCCGCGCAGATCGCGCTCGCACCGAACGCTCCGGTCAAGCGACGCAAAGCGAGAAACGCCATGACGGCATTGAGCGCATGCCAGAAAATATTCACCGCGTGAAAGGCGTGCGGATTCAGGCCGAAGAGCTGCGCGTCCAGCATGAGCGAGGCCCACGTGAGGGGCTGCCAGTTGGCTGCGTTGCCGCCGGAGGTCCAAGCCCACCGGAGGCTGTCCCACGTGAGACCAGCCTGCACGTGAACGTTGTCCGTGATGAAATCGGGATCGTCGTAGTCGATGAAGCCGTAGTTCACCACGCGACTGAAGAGCAGCAGCGTGCCCAGAAATAATCCCAGGCAGACGAGGCGCGGGCGAAACGTGGATGAATTGGCGGGCGACATCGGTGGAACGAAAGACATTTAACCGGCGACGAATATCACCACCATCTTTCGTGCATGAAGTTGTGCGCCTTTTCGCTGGCCAGTCTCCTCGTCCTGACGCTCCGCGCGGGAGAAGCCGTCTCGCCGAGCACGCCCAGTTTCTCGAACGAGCAGATCATCGAGAGCTGGGGTTGGATGGTCGCGCACGAGCAAAACGTGGCGCAGGTCGAGCTCAACGCGAACGAACTCGCGGCGTTTCTCCGCGGCGCTACGGCCAATGCCGAGGGTAAACCGGCACCTGCTGAGCTGGGAAAGATTTATGCCGACGTGGACCAATTGTCCGAAGCGCGGCACGTAAAAATCAGACTGGCCGTGGAACAAAAAAATCTGGCTGCAGCGCGGGAATTTTTCACGGCGCTGGAGAAGAAACCGGAGGTCGTCGCGTTGCCCAGCGGGTTGCGCTACGAGATCACCAAGACGGGAGCGGGCAGTTTTCCGAAGCCGCAACAGACGATCAGCGTGCATTACACCGGCCGACAAATTGACGGCACGGAATTTACCCAGATGGGGCCTTACGACGTGGTGCTCGTGCCGAATCGGATGAACACCGGGTTGTTCGAAGGCGCGCAGAAGATCAGCCGCGGCGGGGCGATTCGGATTTATGTGCCGGCGCCGCTGCCGAAGGACGAAGACGTGAGACTTGGCATTCCTCCGGGCTCGGCGGCGGTCTACGATCTTGAGTTGTTGGAGATCAAGGAAACCTCTCCGGAGGAACTCGAGAACAGCCTGCTGCCGCCCGCGCCGGAACCGCCGTCTCCACCGCCGTCCGGCTTTTCGGAACGCGTGATTATTGAAACTTGGGGCTGGATCGTGGCCCGCAAAACCCGGATCGCATCGTTTGGCTTCGACGAGGGCGCTCGGGCGGCGTGGGTGAAGGGCGTTGCCGCAGGAATCCGGGGTGAGCCTTTGATTGACGAACTCGAAAGAATCCGGCCGCTCGTCGAGCGTTTCGTCGCCGACCAACGCGGGAAAGTTCGGACAGCGACTCGACAAAAGCGACTCGATGAAATGGAAAAGCTGTTCGCGATGTTGAAGAGCAACCCAAACGTCGTGGAATTGCCCGACGGGCTGCGCTACGAAATCGTGAACTCCGGCACGGGATCCCATCCGAAAACGGGCGAGATCACCATCGTCGATTACACTGGTCGGCTCGCCGACGGCGCGGTTTTCGATCATACGGACAATGAGCCGCTGCACGTGGAGGTGGGCTCGATCATCGCGGGGTGGAACGAGGGAATTCAAAAGATCGGCAAGGGCGGCCGCATCAAACTCTACGTTCCGCCGGCGCTCGGTTACGGGCACGAAGACATGTCTGGAGTGATCTCCAAGATCCCGGCCGATTCGGTTTTGCTCTACGACATTCACCTGTTGGACATCCGGCCGGCAGTGACTGACGAGGCTGCGCTCCCCACCGCGAAAAAATAACGCGGCGGTGGGCACCCGGCTCATTAGCCGGAGGGCGCGCCACTCAGCGTTGCGATCAAACCCGCGATTTCTTTTCGGTCTTCTGGCAGCAGATTCTGGCTCGTTTCGAAATAACGTTTCGCAGCGGCGAGATCGGACGTGGCCCAGTTTCGCAGGACACTCACCAACGTTTCCGAACGGAGCTTGGGATTGACCACGCTCTCGGCCCAGCCGATCGCCACATCGGGCGGGAGACGTTCCTTCGTTGCCACGGATGCCACGCCGGCGTCCATCGCCGCGCCGGCCTCGTGATTGTCGATCCAGTCGGACGCAGCTTTAAGGTCGACCTTGGTCCAGCGTTCCAGTGCCTGGCTCAACAACGGCGTACTCTCCGAATTCGAAGGCAGTTGGAGGATAAACTGGACGGTCGATCCGGGATCGGCCTGCGACCAGCCGCCCACGACGCCGTGCAGTGCCAGATTTTTCAGTGGGGAATCCTCCATCGCGGCGGCGGCTTGCGCGGCTTGTTGAGGCTGAAGCGCGGCCCATTTGGAATAGGCTTGGCCGAGCCAGAACGAGCGCTGCGACTCATCGCCGCTCGCGGCCATTTTCACCGCGACCTGGAAATTGCCAGCGTCGCAGAGCGCGTCGATGAGATGATTGCCGTAGTTGACGGCCTCGCCGGGATTTTGCGCGATGAGCGAGCGGACCAGACGAACCGCGTCATTCGGATTGGCGCTAACGGCGCCCGTGAAGACGGCGGTCAGGGCGGCCTCGCGCGCGCCGGGATTGAAAAGTCTCAGCGCCCAACTGGCTGCACTGTCTGGCGCGGATTTTGCCCAGCCGCGGAGCACGGCTTGCGTGAGTTGCTCGCGCAGGAGCAGGTTGGACTCGCTTTGGGCGAGCGTCATCGCGTGGGCTGGGTCTGCGGCCGCGAGTGCTTCCAGCATTTCAGCCAGTGCGACGTTGCGCGTGCGCGTGCCGGGAGTCGCGAGGAATTTTCTCCACTGGGTTTCATCCCAATGCGAAGCGGTCGCCATCGAACCAGTCGGTTGAGCTTGTGCCAAAAGCGGCGTGGCGGCAGATGAAGCGGCTGACTCTTTGACGGGAGTGGCGGCTACGGCGGTGCGAGCGGGAATATCCGTCTCGCGAGACGCCATGGAAAAACGGCCAATGTAAAACCCGGTCAGACCAATGAGCACGCCGACCACAATTATCGTGGTGGCCCGTCGAGGTGGGGAGACGGCAGGGGAGCGCATGGGACGGGATCGGCGTGAGAGCACCGATATGGGCGAAAATGAGTCAGGGTGTATCTTCAAGACGAGTTTGTTTCCCGTCCGGGGGTGGAGACACACCCTGACCTGATTTAAATCAGTCGGACCCTCTGGTCGCTGATGTTATTGCAGCGTGGAGTTCGAAACGACCGAGTTGCCGAGATCGTCCTTGTTCTTGTTGCTGTAGGTGTGGCAACCGGTAATCTGAATTTTGCCGGTGTTGTGATTCGCAGCGATACCGTGGGCTGAGTCGCCGGTGGTGTTGTTGTGCGCGTTGGAGCTGCTGAGGATGTGCGCGACGTTGTCGCCGGAGATGCCGAGCTTGAAGCCGTTGCCGTTGCCCACGAGGCCGGCGTAGCTGCCGTTGCTGTAGGAGGTGCAGCCGCTGATGGTCACGGGGCTGACCGACTTCTCAAGATCCCAACCGTCATCGGAGTTTTGATGCGCATCGCAGTTGGTGAACTTGTTGCCGGTGCTCGTGCCCTGCTTCGCCGCGAAGCCGTCGGCATTGCCGCCGCCCGCCGCAGTGTCGGCGTTTTGTTTGCTTTGGCAATTGTTAACGGTGTTGTTCTTCGCCGCGCTGCCGATTAGCTCGATGCCGGTGTTTTGGTTGCCGAGGGAGATGCAGCTTTGGATGCTGTTCGAATACCCGTAAACCATGATGCCATGATTGGCGCCGCTCACGGTGAGGCTGGTGAGCGTTACGTTGTGATTGGCGGCGGGGATATAAAAACCGTCCGCCGAAGCGCCGGTGGTGAACTGAAATGTGGCCGGTCCTTTGACGGTAACTCCGCTCGGGACTTGGATGCGGGTGGTGATGCCCGTGTAGGTGCCGGACACGGTGACCGTCGTGCCGGAAGCGGCGTTCTGGATGGTGGCGACGATGGCGTTGTTAGCCATGGCGGTGCTTGCGAGCAAAAGCGCAGACATAGCCGAGCCGAAGTATACCGAGGTTCTGTTAGGTGACATAACGATCTTTCTTTGTTTTGTGTGGGGTTAACTAATGCCCGATCACTTAATCGAGCCGAAGTGGGGTGCCTGTTGCTGCGCGAGACAGGGGCGACTGAGCAGACGGGGAAGAAAAGGTGGTGGGGAAGAGACAAAACCAAGGGAAGTCAGGGTAGGATTACGACACGTGTCGTAATTTGAGACGACACGTGTAGCGCTCCAAGGGTTTTGAAGTCAATGGGAATTTAGTTTCGCCTTTGGGTTCACCAACATTGCGTCGGGATAGGCGCCGACTTCGCGGTCGCATTGCGTCGCCTCTTATCTTGACGTGGAGAGAGTCGAATGAGCCCGAGAGAGGCTTGGTGAACAGCAACGATGTCGAGCCAGAGACCTCCATTCACCACCGCTGGCCGCATCTGCCGCCAAATCTGTCATCGAAACCTGACTCTCCCAGAGGAGAAAATGGGGCGGCCAACGGGATTCGAACCCGCGACCCCAAGAATCACAATCTTGTGCTCTAACCAACTGAGCTATGACCGCCGTAAAATAATGAGCGCGAAATGTCGCGAGGCCCTCCGGCGCTGTCAACCCCTAGTGTTGGCGACCGGATTTTCGGCGGCGTCGCTCTGTTCGTCGAAGCGGAGAAGGCGGGCGCTGTTGAAGATGACGAAGAAGGCGCTGAATTCGTGGAGCACGGCGGCGACGATCGGGCCTAGGAG
>JANYBX010000372.1 GCA_025360615.1 Opitutia bacterium | reverse complement strand
TGTTCCCGCTCAAATTGACGTCGTAGAACGGGCCGTGATTGTCGTCGTAGGATTTTCGGGCATTTTTCCACGCTTTCATCGTAAAAGGTGGCCGTTGTCGTCGTAGGTTTCGGACGTGCTGCGATCAGATTGACCGGCTGAGGCCGTAGCCGGTCGATGTTGTCAAAGAACAGGTGGGACGAGGCCAGCCCGTTCGGCAGGCTCAGGGCTGATGGGCCGATGGGATCGTAGCGTGGTTATTGGCTACGATCTCACCGGCCGGATTCAGAACAGGGGCATCTGTTTCGGGTCGTCGGGTGGAATCCGGCTGCGGAGCAGCCGGTGCATCGAAGCGAGGGCGGCGATTTGCTGGGATTGCGTGGTGACTTTTTCGGCGAAGCGGAGTGAGCCGAGCACGGCGTCGAGGGCGTTGCGGACGTGGCGGAACTCGGCGTGGAGTTCGTCGTCGTGCCGGTCGAAAAACTCCTGCAGGCACTTGAGCAGGTACGTGGGGAAGTACGGACCGTAGCAGGCGGGATCGCCGTGGCCGCGGATGTTATCAATGCGTGCGATCACGAGGGCCCGGTAGCGCGCTGACGAACAGAACAGACCGCGGTGGTCGAGCCAGTGGGCGGGCCAGCAGAGCGCGTGAAGGAGCCGGCGCCGATCACGTTGGAACACGGCCGGGGGCTTGCTGGAGTAGAAGTGTCCCCGGACATGAGCGAGTAGTTCGGCGAGGAGCTGCTCGTCCGCCGACGGATTTGGCCGATGATGATCAGAGCAGTTCATCGAGGGATCTCCAGTGGGGTTGCAAGAGGGCTTTGTTCACCAGTTCGAGTCCGGCTTGTTTTTTCTGGGAACGGACGGCTTCGATGAGCGTGGCGAGCGTGAGGTTGCGCGCGGCGCGCAGCACGCCGTCGCTCGCGCGTGCGATGAGCGCGAGTGCCTCGGGGGTGAGCGTGTGATGCGGCAAGCCGCAGCGGTCGAACTGGCCCAGCACGAAGGCTTCCATCGCATCGGGGGCGAGTTTGCGCAGCGTGGCCGAGTAGGTGAGGCGCGAGTGCAGGTCCTGGTTCACCGTGAGACGGAGGGTGCGCAGCATTTCGGCCTGGCTGAAGAGGACGACGTTGTGGTTGCGCGGAAACTCCTCGAACAAGAGTCGCAGCCGGCGCAGGCATTCCATCGGCATGAGGTGCGCGTCGTCGATGAGGACGGCGAGCAGCTTGCCGGTGCGGTGGAGCGTAAAGGCCTGATCGATCAACTGGCGTTCGACCTTGAAGTCGCCGCCCTCGAACTCGATCTCGAAGGCTTGGCTGAGGATGCGGATGGTGTTGTGATAGGTGTGGAGCGTGCGGCTCACGGTGGGAGTGACGAGGCGCTTGGGATCGAGCTGCGTGAGAGCGGTGCGGAGGGCGCTCTTGCCGGTGCCGGGTTCGCCGGCGACGAGGCAGAGGCCGCCTTGCTGGCAGTGCACGCGCAACACCTCGAGGATTTCCTGCTGGTGCGGGAGGAGCAGTTGGCCGTCGGGATCGAAGGGATTGCGGGCGAGACCGAAGTAGGAACGGATCATGGGAGGAGTGGGGGAAAAGTGCGAGTGAAAGGGAGGAGGGAATGGGATCGGAGTGTCATGCGGTGGACGGGGGCTCGGTGATGGGATTTGGGGTCTGGGGCTTGGGGTCCGGGGTGATGGGGTCACACTTTCCCCTCTCACTTTCCCTTTCACTCGCGCCGCGAGGAGCGCGATCGTTGAAGTGCGGATCGAGGGGCCGGGCTTCGCCGAGCCGGTCGGTGCCGAGATAGACGACGAGCGGGGCGGCGGAGTCCATCGGGTCGTGGCGGACGAGGATCTCGCGGCTGCGCACATCGCGCGGAGCCTCGTAGCGGCGCCCGCCGAAGCTGAAGGTGTTGTCAGCTTTCACGGTGCGGGTCGTCTCGCTGTAGAAGAGTTCGTCGTTGGCCTGACCGGGGGAGAGGAACTTCACGCGCGCGAGGTCAAGCGCGAAGCGGTCTACCGGTTTCATGCCCAAGCCGGAGTGTACGCCCTCGTGGTACTCGTCCTCGACCCAGCGGGTGAACTGGGCGTTGAGCAAAACAAGGTTGGCGAGATCGAGCACGCGCACGAGGAACTGCTCGCGCACGGTGCGGAAGAAGCGCTCGATCTTGCCCTTGGCGGCGGCGTCGCGCACGGGCGTGTGGCAAACGAGGCAGCCGAGCCGCGCGCAGACGAGGGTGAGATCCTTGCCGGCATAGACCGAGCCGTTGTCCACGTAGAGCGATTGCGGCACCCCGCGTTTGTAGAGGGCGGCGCGCAAAGTCGTCTTCAACGTGGCGTGGTTTTCCTCGAAGAAAAATTGCCCGTGACAGCAGACGCGCGAGGCGTCGTCCAGAAAGGCAATGAGCCGGGTCTGGCGCGGCTGGCCCGATTCATCGCGGACAAAGGGCCCGACGAGCGTGTCGGCCTGCCACATCTGGTTGGCGAAGCGTTTGGCGAAACACAGGCGCTCCTTGCTCGTCACCTCGGCATCGGGCTTGAGCATCTGGAACCGGCGCACGATCCGCCGGAACGTGTTCGGGGCAACTTGCTCGCGGCGCAAGAGTCCCTGTTCGATGCACCCGCGGTACAGCTGGCTCAAGCGGAAGCCCGGCCGCAGGCCCGCGCGGGCCTGATCGACGGCCTCCTGTACCGTCTCGGGTTCGACTTTGCGGCAACGGCCCTTGTCGCAGCGACCGCGCGAAGCGGTGAACCCGTGTTTGTGGTAACGCACCCGCCAGGTCTCGATCGTCCGCCAGGTGAAATGATGTTCGCCGCCCTGCTCATCGAAGAAGGGTTTGAGCGCGACCGCACGGATGCGTTCGCGGATGGAGCGGCCCTCGGCCAAGTCAATGGCGGCGAGAACACGCAGTTTGAGGTATTCGGATACTTTTTGCATGAGGCCGCGATGGTCTCGCCAGGTCGTAGCCGGGGTGCACAGTCGTTTCCTGTGGCCGGTTTTTTTCGCTCCAACGGCCCCGGCCGACTACGATGCGAGTCCGGGCCAGGCCTTTTGCTCGCGCCCTTGGAAACCGGCGAGCGGATCAACCTGCCCGTAACGCTCGGTGAGCGCCTCGGCCAACCGCCCCGGCGGCTCGCGACCGCGCCACAAATGCGGGCGCAGCGCCGCCGCACCCCGCGGCCAACCGCGCCACCACCGGTAAGCCGATTCCAGGGAGAAGCCCGTGCGAGCCTGTTCCCACGCGGCGAGGACACCCAGTCCGGACAGTCGCGCGCTGCAAAACCGCCAGTAGCTGCCGGTCCGCACACTCGCGCCGCGGAACACCTGCGCCAGCAGCACGCTGCACGTCCGGCCGCAGCCCGGCCGCCGGCCCCGGTTCGAACAGAAGAAACGCCGACCGCGCACCGCGTCCTTGCCCGGTAGGTTTTCCGCGCCGCCGCGAAGGGCCCCGTGGGCGTTGAGCGTGCCCGATCGCGCGCAGTGCGGACAGCGCCAGGACCGGACCAGGTCGCCGAGCCGGGACAGAGCAGCCAGGTCCGAGACGTAACGCGGCGGAATCATCCAGCCTCCACCACCGCCCCGGCGGCCGCACGCTTACGATCCTTTTCCGCGGCGGGTCTGCGTCGCCCCACCGTTGGACATAAAGGTCAATTGTGCGCGATGCCGGCAGGTCCGTCGGAAAAATCTGGGCCGAATTGCCGTCCGCGCCCGACTCAATCTTACGATCCTTTACCAGGCCCAATCTCTCCTCTTCCTACGACGTCAACGCGGCCGGGAACACTTACGCTCCGTCCGGTAGAGAGCAGCCCCACCGGCTGAGGCGTTTGGGGCGCGACGGCTCGCGCCCCGGTCCGCTCGTTGGCACTCGCTATGGCGTCCGGCGTAGAGAGCCCGGTGGGGACCCCGCTCTGTCCTTGGGCTGCCACGACGACCTCAGCCGCCGCCGAGGACAGCAGCGGGTCGGTGTCGCGCTCCGCTTTGCTCCGTGTTCCCGCTCAAATTGACGTCGTAGAACGGGCCGTGATTGTCGTCGTAGGATTTTCGGGCATTTTTCCACGCTTTCATCGTAAAAGGTGGCCGTTGTCGTCGTAGGTTTCGGACGTGCTGCGATCAGATTGACCGGCTGA
>JANYBX010000363.1 GCA_025360615.1 Opitutia bacterium | reverse complement strand
CGTTCTGCCGCGCGAACAGATCGCCGGGTTCGAGCCGATGGAGACAGCGGTGGCGCTTCCGCCTTCGACCGGTGGCCTCAAGGGAAAGCGCAAGAGCAAGAAGGACAAACTGCGCGAGGCGGCGGCTCGCGCCACGAATCCCGCACCGGCCCCGGTGGCTCGGCCCGAGCCGGCGGAATATTTCCCTTGGTCGCGGCGCGTGATGATCGGGCGCCGATCACCGGGAGCGTGAGCGAGGCTTATTTGCCTCCGAAGCAATGCGGGCACGTTTTGTCCGGCACGTAGTGGGGATGGCGTTGCTCATCCTCCTTTAGCGGCATCTGGCAGTTGAAGCACATCACGGACTTCGTTTCGCGCAAAGCGGGGTCAACGCCCACGCGTCGGTCGAAGACGAAACACTCGCCATCGTAGTGGGCGCCGCCGCACTCCTCGAAATATTTCAGGATGCCGCCGTCGAGCTGATGCACGTTTTGGAAACCGGCGCGCTCCATGAACGGCCCCGCTTTTTCGCAGCGAATCCCGCCAGTGCAAAACATCACGATGGGTTGTTGCTTGAGCGTCTCCGGCAGTCGCGCCACGGCGTCGGGAAATTCGCGGAAGTGATCGATCCCGGCCGCGACGGCGCCGCGAAACGTGCCCATGCGGATCTCGTAGTCGTTGCGCGTGTCGAGCAGCGTGACGGGCCGGCCCTCGTCGAGCCATTGCTTGAGGGTTTGCGCCGACAACTTGGCCGTGGGTCGCCGCGAGGGATCGATGCCGTCCACGCCGAACGCGATGATTTCCTTTTTGATTTTCACCAGCATCCGGTTGAACGGCTGGTCGGCGCTCTCGCTCTCCTTGGGCGCGAGATCTTCCAAGCCCGGAACGGCGCGGAGCACGGTGAGCAGTTCACCGAGGTCAGCCCGGAGCCCGGCCACGAAAAAATTAATGCCCTCGGGGCTGAGGAGAATCGTGCCTCGCAATCCTGCGGCCCGGGAGACGCCCAGCAGTTTCTCACGCAAGGCGGGCAGATCGCTCAGGGGCGTGAATTTGTAGGCCGAGAGATTGATGAACGCGGGCATGTGGGCGGCGAAGGAGTCGCGTCATCCCAGTCGAGCTTCCCGGCCAAATCAAGCGGCCCGGTGCATGTCCCCCGCGGGCGTTTTTCAACTCTCGCAAGATTCAGGTTCGTAGCTCACGGCCAGCACTTCGAGTTCGGCCGGGCCGCGCGGGGTTTGAAGGGTCACGTGCTGGCTCGGGCGAGCGTGAAGCAAGGCTCGGGCGAGCGGGGATTGGCAGCTAATCCAGCCGCGCTCGGCGTCGATCTCGTCCACGCCCACGATGCGGTAGCGGTTCGATGCGCCCCCGGGATCGCGCACCGTCACGGTGGTGCCGAATTCGACGGTGCTCGGTTCGCCGACGGGCGGCGGGACTACCTCGGCGGTGAGCAGGCTTTGCTCCAAGCGTCGGATGCGGTGATCAACGCGTTGCAACTCGCGTTTTGCATCGGTGTCGATCCGGTGCGCGACAAGAGGTGGGCGGCTGTCGGAGCGCAGATGGTTTAACTCCGCTTGGAGACGCTGGGCACCGTCGGGAGTGAGATAGTTTTTCGCGCCGGCCGGCAGCGTGGGGTGCGGCGGAAGAATAGGCTCATCGCCAGTGTCGTCCGATTCGCGGAGAAACGCTTTGCTCATGCGTCGCAATGACAGCGTCGTTGCGAGGAGGTGCCGGGTGAAATGGGGAAGCCTCGGTTGGGACAATCGTGCGGCAAAACCGATTCCCATTTGCCAAACGCAGGAACGGCACTACCGATGCGATCCCATGAAACGCACCGCTAGCGCCGTCTGGAACGGCTCACTCAAGGAAGGCAACGGCACACTCAGCGCTCCCGGAGGCGCTTTGAGTTCGACGCCCTATTCGTTTGGCTCCCGCTTCGCCTCGGGCGCCGGCACTAATCCCGAGGAATTGATCGCGGCGGCGCATTCCGGCTGCTTCGCGATGGCGCTTTCCGGCGTGCTGGGTGAGGCAGGTTTCACGCCTGACCGCCTGGCAGTCACGGCCGAGGTGAGCTTGGACAACGTGCCGCCGCAGGGCTGGACGGTCACCGCTTCGCATCTCGTGCTCACGGCCAAGATTCCCGGCATCACGGTGGAGAAATTCGACGAAATCGCCGCCAAGGCGAAGGCCAACTGCCCGATTTCCCGGCTGCTCAACGCCACCATCACGCTGTCCGCGAAACTCGAGTGACGATGTTCAACGGCTGGGCGCGTCGGCCTCGGTAGCGGCCCGCAGCAGCAGGTTTTTCAACCGACTGATTTCGGTGGTCGAGGTCTTCGCGACAAAGCCGCGGGCGTGGGCGAAGTGAACTTCCGGGCAGCCGGCGATGCGTGTGAAATCGAGTCGCGGGTTGTCGCGGAAGCGGGAGAGTCCGTAGCCCGCGCTGCGGCGGTCGGGACAAACGGTGCCGATAACTTGGTCGGCGAGGCCGCGACTTTCGATGAAGCGCTCCAGGCCCGAGGAGGGTTCTTCCGGCATGGGCTCGGTGCGCGGCACGAAAAGAATTTTTGCCGGGCCGCCCGGGAGATCGAGTTCCCAGAACTCCGCGTGTTGCGCGAGAAAATTGAGCCGCGCGCGCAGCGACTTCAGGTAGTCGAGCAGGTCCTCGCCGATCATGCGCATGATTTCCCAGAGCGGATCGCCCCGCGCGAGTTGCTGGGCGAGGGCAAAGCGGCGCAGGAGCGTGACGTCGATCGGTGAGTTGAGCTGATTTAACACGTCGCGCTCGACGCCGAGCCATTTCGCCGTGGCAAACGGGCCGCGGCAGTCGAACCACTCGGCTGGTTCCAGCCATTCGCAGAACTGGCGCGCATCGGCGTAGAGCCCGAGATGTTGCAACACGAGCGACAGCGAGCAGGTCGGCGGGTGATCCTTGGGGAGCTGGTGATGATCGAAGTTGTGATGCGCGGGCTCGTGCAGGTGGCCGACATCGACGACGCACACGCTGGGATTGTTCAGATCATCGGCGGTGGGCTCACGGCGCACGAGCGGCACGGGGGCGAGGGCGAGCAACACGCTGCACGCGAGGAACTCGTCCTTATGCGCGCCGCCGGGATGAGTGAGAATCGTGTCGAAGGTCATCATGAAAAGAGCGCGACGCTAGCGGTCTTAACCGAGGCGGCAATGTCGTTCGGCCCGCGGGATTTCCCGGTGAGAGGTTATTCCGAATACGCCACAAGTGTCCGGTAATTCGTCAGCCACTATCCAGATCGCGCGGTAAAAAAATATCCTATTACGCCCAAGCGCGAACCGACCGTCGGGTTGGTGGTCCGTGTGCGCTCCACCGGGTTTTGCGGAACGCAGGCCCGCGCTTCGATCAACCACAACAAAACCAAAGCAGTTAAAAAACCATGCTATCAAGCACGAGAGCCAGAGTGATTGGGACCGTCAGTAGAATCGCGGGCAGACTCCGCGAGGCGGCCGGGAGGGTGTTGGGAAACCGGTGGCGCAGAACGGCGGACGAGGATGATCCATGCCGTCGCAGACTGCACAGTTCGGCCGACATCCGAAAAATGTTCGGCTGCTAGATTCACGGATGGGGTTGGAGCCGGCGCGGTATCGCCGGCTCAATCATGGCATGACGCCGAACGCAGCGATGCGAACGCGGCTCGTGGGGCCGGGCGGCGCCGCAAGTTCAGAGCTCGGGCAACGCCTCGAACAGGTCCGCCATGCGCGTGGCGGTGCGGTGGGCCGATTGCAGCAGGAGTGTGTCGTGCCGGGCGCTGCCGAAATTTCCGCCGGCACTGGCCGTCTCGATTTCCGCGGTCGAGGGAGTGAAATTCGCGGCTGGGTCCGACGAGGCCTGATTTTGCGGCTTCGCCGCGAGTTTGTAGGCCGAGAAAAAACTGGATCCAAAGTGGTGGCCGGAAATTTGCATACGGTGGGGAGATGATGTGAAGCTATGAGGCGGTTCGCTGGACTTCCAGCCCGATGCTCAGCCAAGGTGTTAAAGGGAGGTTAAATTTTTGTCCCGAAAATCGCCGGCGATTAGGTTTCTATAGAGTCGGTCGATGACATGGGAGTATGTTCCGACGCACCCTGTGGCTGTTCGCGTTAATCGCACTTGTTTCCCCGGCCTTCGCCCTTGGCCGGGGAGGATGGTCTTCGGTCAAACTGGGCATGAGCCGGAATGAGGCGGCGGCTGCGCTGGGCACACCGTTGATTCGAAGCGTGAGTCGCGGCTTCGAGCTGTGGATTTACGACGGGCGGGCCGAGGTGCTGTTTTTCCGCGGACCGGTGATCGCCTGGACCGCGCCGGCCGTGAGCCGCGTGGAGGAATCTCGCCAGCCCGATGTCATCACTCCTGAGCGCCCGACGATTGCGGCGCCGGTGCCAAAGAACGCCACCCCGCGACGCGAGAACAACTCCGACGGTTACGATCAGCTTCCGGTGTATCGCTCACGGCGCCGGTTGTGATGAGCTGAAGCCACGCGACCGTCCTGCTTCGGCGGGAAACGCGGGGCGGTTCCCAAAAACATTTTCAGCTTCGGCGCGTTCGCAGCGCGTTGCGTTGTTCCTCGTTGAGGAAAGTCCACGCCACGATGCGGCTCTGCTTTTGGCCTTGGTTCATCGCGAGCGTGTGAGTGTCCGCCGCTTTCGCGGCTTGGAGCGCGCGATAGACGGCGGGCAGGTTCGCGCTTTTCGAGACGAGCGAGGTGAACCAGCCGCATGACGCGGGGATTTGGGCGCTCTCGGCGATCATCCGCCGCACGAAGGCGAGTTCGCCGCCGTCGCACCAGAGTTCGGCCGCTTGCCCGCCGAAATTCAAAACCGGTTCGGAGCGTTTTTTTTGGTTCAGATTTTTAACCTTGCGCGCGGTCCCGGCCTGCGCGGCGGTCGGTGAGGCGTGAAACGGCGGGTTGCACAGCGCGAGGTCGAAGGTTTCACCGGTCGCAACCACGCCGCGAAAAATCGCCCGTGACGAAGTCTGGGCGCGGAGCTCGACGTGACCGGCGAGCGTGGGATTTTCAGCCACGAGCCGGCGCGCATTGGCGAGGGCGACCGCATCAATTTCGGAGCCGACGAAGCGCCACCCATACTCGTGGCGGCCGATGATGGGATAGACACAGTTGGCACCCACGCCCACATCGAGGATCGTGACCTGCGGGCCGCGCGGAATCACGCAGCGGTTGTCCGCGGCGAGCAGATCGGCCGCGTGATGGATGTAGTCGGCGCGGCCCGGGATGGGCGGGCAGAGGTAGCCGTCGGGAATATCCCACGCGGCCACGCCGTAGAATTGTTTGAGCAGCGCCTGATTGAGCGCCTTCACCGCGGCGGGGTGGGCGAAATCAATCGAGTCGCCGCCGTGGCCGGTCGGGCGGACGAATGCCGCGAGCGGGGGGCACGCGCGCGTGAGCTGGGCGAAGTCGTAGCGCGCGCGGTGGGGGTTGCGCGAATGCAGGCCGGGTTTTCCCGGCGGGATTTCTGTTCGCGGTGTCATGGGCACCCGTTGTGGCGGTCCGCCAGTGCGGACGCTATAAATTAGCGCGTGCTAAAATACGCGGCTTGTAGGCCGGCCGCTTAAAGCGAGTTGTCGAACTGGAGGTCTTCCTTCGGTTTTTTCGACGGCTTGCCGAAGGTGTAGGTGAAACCGGCGTAGAGGATGCGTGAACTGCGGCGGCGCGTGATCTCCTCGTGCAACGTGGGCGTTTCCACCGCCGTCCGCTCTTTCAGCGAGTTGAACACGTCGGACACACTCAGGATGAACGCGGTCTTTTTGTCCGCGAACACGTGGCGCAAGCCGAGATTGGCGACATAAGTCGGGTAGCGGTAGCCCTGCGGAGTGAGGCGTTTCGCGGAGTAGTTGGTGTTGAGCTGAACGAGGGTGTGCTTGGTGACTTCGAAGCTGGCGTTGAGTTTTGCATCCCATGCGATGGCCGAGCGGCGGGAGCTGAAGCCGAGATTGCCGGCGTTGATTTCGCTGCGATAGACGTTGGAGCTGAAGTTGAGCGAGAGGCGATCCTGCAGGCGCGTGGTCGCGCCGAGTTCCAAGCCACCGGAGTTGCCGGAGCCGAGATTTTCCTTGGTGGCGAGGAGCACGGTGCCGCCCGGGCTGGGGAGCAACGTGGTGGCGTCGACGAAGCGGCGGACCTCCGTCATGCTGTTGTAGCGATAACGGTAGTAGACGGTGGCCAGGTAGGTCGTGTCGTCGTGCTTATATTGGTAGCCGGCCTCCACGGAGTGAATTTCCTCGGGACGCAGGCGTGGGTTGCCGGCGCGGAGATTGGTGGGGTCGTCGTATTTCGGGAACGGGTTGAGGTCGTCGCCCTCGGGGCGGTGGACGCGGTGGCTGTAGTTGAGCTGGAGCTGGTGGGCGTCGGTGAGGTTATAAGTGAGGTGCAGGCTCGGGTAGAGGCGGTTGTAGTCGGTTCGGTCGGTGAGGCGGGCGGTGATCTGATCGGTGTGGATGATCGCCTGTTCGAAGCGGAGGCCGGCGAGGAAACCGAAAGCGCCGAGCTTCTGCGCATAGGTCGCATAGACGGCGTGGATGGTGGCGTCGTAGATGAAGCGGTTGCTCTGGGCGGCGTCCAACTGCCACACTTGCGTGACGGGGTTGAAAAAGCTGCCGCGGAAATCCATGTCCACTTTGTTGGTCTGGCCATTGTAGCCGGTTTCGAATTTCGCCTCGTCGTTGATCGGATGAATATATTCCGCCGTGCCCTCGGTGTTAGTCTCGGTGCTTTTATTGAGCGTGTTGTCGAAGCTCGTCGGCGCGCCGGTGCGGTAGCGGTTGGCGTAGCGGTTGTCCTCCTGTTCGGTGGTTTTCCCATGACGGAGCTCGAGGTTCAGCTCCTGATCCTCTTTCGGGAATGAGTGCTGGAGCGTGCCGGTGAACTCCAAGTCCTTCTCGTATTCGGGATCGGTGCGCACGCGGTCGTAGTCCTGCGTGATGGCGCCGCCGGTGCGCGTGAGATTCGAGACGGTGGCGTGGCGCAGGAAATCGCGGTAGTTGTAGCTGACGGCGGCGCCGATTTTCGTCTGGTCGTCGACTTTGTAGTCCGCGCCGAGTTGTGCGATGCGGGAGAGCGGGCGGGATTGTTCGGATGTGACCTGCGTGGTGGCGACGACGGCGCCGGTGGCATCCGGATGCGAGCGCACGTCATGCACGGTGCGCGGGCGGTCGTCCTGGCGCACGCTGGCGCTGCCGTAGAGATTGTATTTCCCGGGATTGTAGTTGGCGGAGACACTGGCGTTGTAGCGGCGGTCGTTGCCGACGGCGGCGCGGATGCTGCCGGAATAGCCGGTGGTGGTTTTCTTTTTCAACGTGAGGTTGATGATGCCGCCGGTGCCGTCGGGTTTGTATTTCGCGGAGGGGTTGGTGATGACCTCGATTTTTTCGATGCTGTCGGCGGGCATCTGGTCGAGCACGGCCGCGCGGTTCTTGCCCATCATGGTCGAAGTCTTGCCGTTGACGAGGATGAGGACGTTGCTGTCGCCGCGCAGGCTGACGTTGCCCTCGATGTCGACCTGCACGGAAGGGACGTTGGCGAGCAAGTCGCTCGCGGAGCCGGTGGCGCTTTGGATGTCCTTGCCGACGTTATAGACCTTTCGATCGATCGAATTGTAGAACGCTTCCTTGTGCGTCGAGACCTCGAGTTTTTCCATCTTCACCGTCACATCGGCGTCGAGTTCGAGCCGGCCGAGATTCGCGGCGCGGTGCGCGGCATCCAGCGTAAAGGCGGCGAGGGCGGGATTTTCCGCGCCCACGAGTCCGTAGCTCAATTCATATTCCCCGAATGGGAGCCCCTCCAGCGCGAACTCGCCCTTTGCATTCGTCGCACCGGAACGCGCCACCTTGCCATCGCTTTTGCCTTTGGCAGTGACGGCGGCGTATTCGACCGGGCGGTTGCTTCCGCGAGAGGTGACAAGGCCCGCGACGGAGCCCAGCGGGGTTTCCTGAGCCGGCAGGACAACGGCGCAGTTGAAAAAAACAAGGAGAGCGAAGAGACGGAATTGCATGATAAAATTTAGCGGCGAGAGCTCATGTTACGGCATGTGAAATTACAGCAGCATTACCCGCGGGATTTTTCGGGGAGCCGGTGGCGATCCCCCTTCGGCAAGATTCGAAAAAATGCCGCCCAAAATTTTTCAGTAAAAACGGAACCGAGTGCGGGAATAGGTTACATTCGTGCACGGGGACTACGTCGCTGGGACGATTTCCGATTTCGGTGACGCGGTTTACCAACGGACAATATTTTTTATCGCCATGAACCTGACTCTTTTTGCTCCCGCGACGACCGACACCCGCCTGCGGGACGCGGCCGCGACACTGACCACCCTCCGGATCACGACTCCTTGGTATCGCCCGCTGCTGGTGGAAGCCGATCCTTTCGGCACCTATAACGTCCAATTTTCGGCGACCAGCGATGAGGCGGGCACACGCGTGCATATCGCAGCTTTTCCGGAGGCGACGAAAAAAAAGCCGGAAATTGGCGATCGGCCGGTTTGTGCGCTGTCGGGCACGTTCGAAACCCAACAGGAAGCGATCGAGGCGTGGGAAAATGGTTTTGTGGTCCTCGCGCTCGACGACGTGAGGCCGCCGCACTTGGCACGGGCGATAGTGAAATACTTGCTCAAGCACCGTCTGGCTGAAGCTGTGGAAGTTTGAGCGCTCAGAGGAGATATCCCGGTCACCGAGATCGCTGCAGGATTAGCGCGACGTCACGATCAGCCGCTGCAGTTGCGAATAGTCGACGGGCTTGGTGAGGTGCGCGATGAAGCCTGCCGCCCGTGATTGCAGGATGTCGTCCTCCATGCCGTAACCCGTGAGGGCGATGCCGCGGAGGTTGTGGATGGCGCGCAATTTCTCCATTAACTCAAGGCCCGTTCCATCGGGCAATCCGAGGTCGGAGATGACGAGATCAAAGGTGTTCGCAGCGGCCGTCGCGAGCGCCTCGGTGACGGACGTGGCGGTGATCACGGTATGGCCATCGCGCTTCAACAGCCGGAAAAGAACCTGCAAGGTGGCGGCGTGGTCCTCAACCAAGAGCAACCGCAGCGGCTGACCGGCGCCCGCCGAAGAAAGGGCTGGATGGGCGTTTGAAGACAGGGACGGAGCCGGGTGATTCGATGGCCCGGGGGTGGCGGGAAGTTCGACGACAAAGGTGGCACCCTGACCGACCCCTGCGCTGTGAGCGCTGATTTTCCCGCCGTGGGCGGCGATAATCGCGCGGGCGATCGTGAGGCCGAGACCGAGGCCCCCGAAGCGGTGATTGCCGGCGTGCCCGGCCTGTTCGAAGGGAAGAAATATTTTCTCGAGCGCGGCCGGCTCGATGCCGATGCCGGTGTCTGAAATCTCGATGAGGAGCGTGGACGGCGTGTCTCCATCGCGCGTGCGAATGGAAACACGGCCGCCGCGGGGCGTGAATTTGACCGCGTTGCGCAGCAGGTTCCAAATGACCTGTTGGAAGCGGGCGGGATCGGCGTTCAAGCCGGTGAGTTTCGCGGCAAAGGCGGACTCGAGGGCGACCTCCTTGTCGCGGGCATCGCTCTGGACGATGTCCACGGCCAGTTCGATCAAGGCGTGGGCTTCGCATGGCTGCGTGCGGAGGTTGAGTTTTCCGCGTGAAATACTGGTGAGATCGAGCAGGTCGTCGATGAGGCGGGCCTCGAGCGCGATGTTGCGCTCCATCATGCCGAGCTGCTGGCGGATTTCCTCGGGCAGCCGCTCGTCGTCGCGCAGCGAGGCGGCGGAAAGCAGCACGGGCGTGAGCGGCGTCCGGAGCTCGTGCGAGAGCGCGGCGAGGAAATCGTCCTTCGCGCGGCTGGCGCGCTCGGCCTCGGCCTGCGCGTGTTTCAGCACGTCGATGTCAGTGTTGGTGCCGAACCAGCGCATGATTTCGCCGGCGGGATCGCGCATGGCCTGCGCGCGCACGAGAAACCAGCGGTAGGAGCCGCCGCTTCCGCGCAGCCGGAACTCGGTCTCGTAGCGCCGCCCCGTGGCGAGGGCGGCCTGCCAGTGGCTCAATGCGGCCGGCAGATCTTCCGGGTGGACGAATTGCGCCCAGGCGTGGCCGAGAATTCCCGTGGCGGGTTCGACCCCGAAATAATGCGCGCACTCCTGGTTGGCATAATCGAGCTGGCCCTCGACGTTGGCGGTCCAAACTTGGAGCGAGACGGTTTCGGCGAGGAGCCGGAAGCGTTCGGCGGATTCCTCGATGCCGTGCGCGAGGGTTTCCGCCCGGGCGATCGCCGCACGCACGTCAGATTGCGCGCGGGCGCGCTCGATGGTCGACCAACAGCGCTCGACGACTTCCTTGATGAGGCTGATTTCCGCCTCGGTCCAGACGCGGGGCTTGGTTTGGTGAACTGCCATCATGGCGCGGAGGCGACCTTCCTTCAGGAGCGGAAAACAAACGACCGCTTTGATCCCGATGGCATTGAAGGTCGCGCGGCCCTCGTCAGGCGCGAGTTCCGCGTCCACGTCGGCGATGACGAGGGTCCGGCCCTCGCGCATATCGGCGAGGGCGCGGGGGCCGAAAAGGGAGAGGCGGTATTCGCCGGCCGAGGTGGGACAACCGTCGGTGTAGTCGTGGAGGATCGTAAAGCATTCCTCGCCCGGCTCGACTTCGGCGTAGGCGCACCGGGAGGCGCCGAGATGCGTGCCCAGAAGCCGGGTGGAAACTTCCATGATGCGGGCGGGTGCGACGAGCAGACGCGCGGCTTCACCGAGCTCGTCGAGAAACCGGAAGCGCCGTTCGCTCGCGAGCAGGGCGTGCTCGGTCTGGCGGCCCACGGTCACGTCGTGAAACACGAGGATGACGCCCGACACCTCGCCGCGGGCGTTGCGAATCGGTGCGGCGGAATCCTCGATCGGAGACTCGCGCCCGGTTCGGGAGCGCAGCACGGTATGGTTCGCGAGCCCAACGACCACGTTTTCGCGGAGCACTCGCGCGACGGGATTCTCGACGCGCGCGCGTGTGGTCTCGTTGAAAATATGAAAGACTTCCGCCAGCTCGCGCCCGCGAGCCTCGGCGCTGGACCAGCCCATCAGGGCCTCGGCGACGGGGTTGAGAAAAGTAACCTTGCCTCCAGCATCCGTGGCGACGACGGCATCGCCGATGGAATTCAAAGTGACGTGGAGCTCCTTCGCACGTTGCTCGGTCGCGGCGAGGCTGGCGCGATAGGAAGTCGTCAGGGTGCGCAGGAGTTTTTGCAGCCAGAATGCCAGCGCGGGAAGGCCGATGAAGGTGGCGAGCCCAAACCCGATCATCGTGGTGGTGACGGCCTCGTTGAGCCGAGTTTCGCGTTCGGCTCGAAGGCGCTCCTCCTGGGCGACGAAAGCGTGGAGTCGCTGCTGCGCGACATCAAAGAGTGGAGCGCCCTGGAGCATGAAGGCGGGATCGCCGCTGCGAGTTTCGTTCGCGCGAATTTTGGCGAGTTCCTGGTCGAGGAACGCGAACCACGCCGCCACATCGGCGCGCAGGCCCTCGGTAGCCGCCAACTGGCGGGGATTGTCACTCACCAACGATTTCAACTGGTTGAATTCCGTGGCGAACTGCGCCCGGGCATCGGTGTAGGGTGCGAGAAAACGGAGGTCGTTCGAGAGGCGATAACCCCGAAAGCCGGTTTGCATCGTGACCAGCAACCGCTCGGCCCGGATGGCCTCGGAAATGACGCGGTCGGTGTGGTCCACCGAAATTGCGGCGTGATGGAGATACCGCACGAGACCAAGCAAGACGAGGATGGGCACTCCCAGCGTGAGCAGGAGAGTGGCGGTGGAGCGGCGCAGCGCCCGGCGAAAAGCGGGATCGTCGAGCACCAGCGTGCGGATACCGGCGGGATCGGAGGTGGATAGGCCGGACATGCGAGGAGGCAAAATGGGCGAGGGCAGATCCGAACTCGCGCGGCGAAATATGTTTTAAGGCGCTTTCGTTTGGCGAGAAGTTTTGGGACGAGCAGGCGCGGGAAATAAAAAACCCGGGCGGTGAGGCCCGGGTCGGAACAGTTTTTGGAGGCGGGGTGAGGCACCCCGCCTCCATTGGACAGAGGTTGCTTAACGGACGACGCGGGCGCCGCCGCCGCCGATGGTCTTTTCGACTTCCTTGCGGGTGGCCATCGAGGTGTCGCCGGGGGTCGTCGAGGCGAGCGCGCCGTGGGCGGCACCATACTCCACGGCTTTCTTGGCGTCGTTGAACTCGAGGAAACCGAACTGCAGGCCGGAGGCAAACGAGTCGCCGCCGCCGACGCGGTCGAGGATTTCGAGGCCGGGATACTGGCGGCTCTCGAAGAATTTGCCGTCGTGCCAGAGAATCGCGCTCCAGTCGTTCTTCGTCGCGGTGATGACGTGGCGCAGCGTGGTGGCGGCGACCTTGAAGTTCGGGAATTCCTTCACGGCGGACTCGATCATGGCCTTGAAGGCGTCGGTCTCGATGTGGCCGAGGGTCTCGGCGCCTTTGACCTCGAAGCCGAGCGAGGCGGTGAAGTCCTCCTCATTGCCGATCATGACGTCGACATACTTCGCGATCTCGCGGTTGACCTCCTGCGCCTTCTTGAGGCCACCGATGGTTTTCCAAAGCGAGGGGCGGTAGTTCAAATCGTAGGAAACGATGGTGCCGTATTTGTTGGCGGCCTTGACGGCCTCGACGGTGATCTCGGCGGTGGTGGCGGAGAGCGCGGCGAAGATGCCGCCGGTGTGGAACCAGCGGACGCCGAGTTTGCCGAAGATGTGCTCCCAATCGATGTCGCCGGGCTTGAGCTGCGAGGCGGCGGTGTTGCCGCGGTCGGGATTGCCGACGGCGCCGCGAATGCCGAAGCCGCGCTCGGTGAAGTTGAGGCCGTTGCGCACGGTGCGGCCGATGCCGTCGTCTTCGCGCCACTTGATGAAGTCCGTGGCGACGCCGCCCTGCATGATGAAGTCCTCGACGAGGTGGCCGACCTCGTTGTCGACGAACGCGGTGACGACGGCGGTTTTATAACCGAAACATTTGCGGAGACCGCGTGAGGTATTGTATTCGCCGCCGCCCTCCCAGACTTGAAAATTCCGCGCGGTGCGGATGCGGCCCTCGCCGGGATCGAGACGAAGCATGACTTCGCCGAGGGAAATTTGGTCAAAGGCGCAGGAGTTGGCGGGTTTGATTTGAAGGCTCATGGTGTGGGTGGAGGGAATTTTATATGGAACTCAGGAAATCAGGAACTGATTAAAACGGATTAATTGAGACGCCGATTCCTGGGTTCCTAAGTTCCAAATAGATTTTGCTCAGATGGTGACGGTTTTGAAGGACTCGAGGTTCCAGAGGGGCTGCTTCGCTTCGGCGGCGAGTTCGTTGAAAGCTTCGACTTCGGCTTTGCTGAAGAGGAGGCCGCCGGCGGCCGCGACGTGTTTGGCCCACGTGGCTTCGAGCTGGCCGGGGAGCATCGACTTCTCGTTGCCGTGGCCGAGGACGTCGTCGATGACGGCTTTCACGTTTTGCGACTGATTGCGGCCTTTGGCGAAGGCGCCGCCGTTGATCGCGTCGGGGTGGATGACTTGGAAAAAGAAGCAGCACGTGCCCTTGTCGCCTTCGGTCTGGTCCCAGCGATTGCGGATGGTCGGGAGCGAACCGCCGATGAAGCCGCCGACGATCTCGTTGATGAGGGAGAGGCCGTAGCCTTTGTGCGCGCCGAACGGGAGGAGCGAGGTGGCGAGATTCGGATCGGTGGTGGGATTGCCGTCCTTGTCCACGGCCGCCATCGGCGGGAGCGGTTTGCCCTCGCGCTTGAGTTGCTGGACGCGGCCCATGGCGACGACGGACGTGGCCCAGTCGATCACGATGGGATAGCCGACGGCGTCGGTCGTGGGAAAACCCCAGGAGTGCGGGTTGGTGCCGAGGGTGGGGAACTTACCGCCGAACGGTACGACTTCCGCGAGCGCGGCGGTGCAATTCGTATAGGCGATGTAGCCTTTTTTCGCGGCGTCCATGACGTAGCCGCCGCCCCAGAGATAGTGGAAGGCGTTGTCGACGGAGACAGTGCCGACGCCGTATTTGTCGGCAAGGCGCATGGCTTCATCCATGGCGCGATAGGCGGTGGACTGGCCGAGTTTTTTATTGGCGTTCCAGATTTTTGCGGCCTCGAAGCGCGAGGGTTTGACCTCGATCTGGGCGCCGGGGACGCAGCCTTTCGAGCCGGAGCCGAAGAGGTGGTCGAGGTGGAGGGCCTTGATGCCGTTGTGCGTGCGGATGCCGTGGCGCGTGGCCTCGGCGCAGAAACGCGCGCCTTCGGCGGACTCGTCGGCGAGGAAACCGCGGTGTTGGTAGGCGGCGGCGACGAGGGCGTTGTGCTGGGACTCGGGGACGACGTAGAAGAGTTCGGGCATGGGAGGGAGGGGGGAAGTAGCGAGTAGTGAGTAGCGAGTAGAGGTAGCGAGGTGGGGAGTGGGTGCTTGCTTGGAAATGCTCGCTACTCACTACCCGCTACTCGCTACTTTCTGGTCAGACGACTTTTTTGACCGGGACCTCGGGGTTGATTTGGGCGAGGGGCTTTTCGCCGTGCATCGCGCGGATGAGATTCGTGACGGCGGCGACGGCCTGGCGCTGGACGCTCTCGGCGGTGCGCGAGCCGATGTGCGGCGTGCAGACAACGTTCGGGAGCTTGAGCAGCGGGTGATCGGGGCGCGGCGGTTCCTCGTCGAGGACATCGGTGCCGTAGCCGCCGACCTGGCCGGACTTCAGCGCTTCGATCATGTCGCCGGTGTGGACGATTTCACCGCGGGCGCAGTTGAGGATGAGTACGCCTTTTTTCATTTTCGGAAACGACTTCGCGCTGATCATGTCGCGCGTCTCGGGCGTGAGGTTGGTGTGGAGCGAGAGGTAGTCGGAGGCGGCGAACACCTCGTCGAGGGTGGCGGCGCGTTTGACGTTGTTCGCGGCGGCGAATTTTTCGTCCCAGTAAACGTCGAAGCCGATCACGTTCATGCCGAAGGCGCGGGCGCGGACGGCGACTTCCTTACCGATGCGGCCGAGGCCGACGATGCCGATGGTCTTCTCGAGGAGTTCGTGGCCGGTTTTGCGTTTCCAAGTGCCGCTGCGGGTCGAGTCGGTGTGGAAGAGGAAGTTTTTCTCGAGGGCGAGGAGGAGGAGGAAGGTGTGCTCGGCGACAGTGGTGTGGTTCACGCCGGGCGTGAAGAGCAGGGGCAGGCCGAACTCGGTGCAGGATTTGACGTCGATTTTGTCCACGCCGATGCCGTATTTGGAGATGACCTTGAGCTTGGGGAGGGCTTTTTCGAGGACCGCGCGGGTGATGAGGTCATCGCCGCAGATGTAGCCATCGACGTCGCCGACGGCGGCGAGGGTGTCGGCCTCGTTGAGCGGGCCGCGGGCGCGGATGATTTCCCAGCCGGTGTCGGCGAGAAGTTTGTGATGCTCGCCCGGTGTGTCTTGGAACGAGGTCGTCGTGAGAAGAATCTTGGTCATGGGGAGGCGCAGCACACACGTTGGCGCGGAAAAATGGAAGCAAACTTTTAGAAAAAGACACGTGTCCGTATTTGTGTGGCACTTGTGTTTCACGCAGGAAACTGGCTCATCGGCGGGATGACAATCTGGCGGCGCTTTCTGGTGGTTGCACTCTTCGCGTTTTGGATGGGCGGGTTTACGTTCTACACGGGCGTGGCGATTCCGGTGGCGAGCGACGTGCTCGGGAGTCACCGCGCGGCGGGATTCATCACGCGGCAGGTGACACAATGGCTGAACCTCGCGGGTGGGGTGACGCTCGTGGTGCTGGCGTGGAATGTCGCGGCGGATTGGCGCGTGGCGACGCGCATGGATCGGCGGGTGCTCGTGTGGACGCTGGGATTTTTGATCGCGTGCGAGGTGGCGCTGCTGGTGCTTCACCCGGTGCTCGACGCGCGCTTGGACGTGGCGGCGCGGCGCGTCGTCGACGGGGAGGGTTTTGACGCGCTTCACCGCGCTTACCTATGGATCTCTACGGCGCAGTGGATCGCGGGGCTGCCGTATCTTTGGTGGACGCTGGCGGTGTGGCGGCGGGCGGACCGGGCGGCGGCGGAGGCGGTGTGCTAAAGACGTTGCCCGCGCGCGGGAGGTGATTTGGCTGGAAAACGATGAAGACTTTTCGGGAAGCGACGAAGCAACTGCAGGAGCGACTCGGGGCGAAGGTGGTGCGCGTGGACCCAGCGGCGCGCGATGCAGCGGCGTTTGACAGCAGCAAGCTGCCTTTTCCGCCCGAGGCGGTGGTTTTCCCGCGCAATGAGGCGGACATTGCGGCGGTGCTGGCGCTGGCAAACGAGCATCGCGTGCCGATCACCACGCGTGGGCGGGGCACCTCGCTCACCGGCTCGGCGGCGCCAGTGCGCGGCGGCTGGGTGATCGACCTGCTCGCTTGGAATCGCATCCGCATCGACGCGGAGGCGGGGATGGCACACGTGCGTGCGGGCGCAAAGGTGGCGGACATCCAGCGCGCCGCGGAGGCAGTGGGCTGGTTTTATCCGCCCGATCCGTCGTCGAAGGAATACTGCACGATCGGCGGCAACATTGCTTGCAACGCCGGCGGGATGCACGGCGGGAAATACGGTGTGACGCGGGACTTCGTGCTCGCGCTGAAAGGCTTTCTGCCGACGGGCGAGTCCGTCACGTGGGGCACGCCGACGAAGAAATTCTCCGCGGGTTTTAATTTGCGCGACCTCTGGATCGGCAGCGAGGGGATGCTCGGGCTCATCACGGAGGCGACGCTGAAACTGATCCCATTGCCGGCGGCGCGGTGGACGCTGCTGGCGGCGTTCAAGACGGAGCCGGAGGCGTTTCGCGCGGTGCGGGCGCTCTTTGCCCAGCGGGTGCAGCCGGCGATCTGCGAGTTTCTCGACCGCTATTCGGTGCAATGCGCGGAGCGGGCGACGGGCGTGACGATCTTCGCGGGGCAACCGGGGCGGCCGGTGTTGCTGATCGAGCTCGCGGGCGCGGCGAGCGAAGTGCGCGAGTTGAAAAAAACCGTGCTGGCGTGGGCGGCGGCGCAAGCGCTCGCGCATCGGGCCGCGAAGAATCGCGCGGAGGCCGAGGCGCTCTGGGCGGTGCGGCGCAAATGCTCGGGCGCGATGTTCGAGCTGGGCGATGCGAAGCTGAACGAGGACATCGTGGTGCCGATGCGGAACTACGAAAAATTCGCGCGCTTCCTCGATAAACTTCGCCGCGAATCGAAGCTGGCGATCCCGACCTTCGGGCATCTCGGCGACGGAAATCTGCACGTGAACATCATGTATCACAAAGCCGTGCCGGCGGAGTGTCGCGCGGCGGAAGCGGCGGTGCAGAAGTTAATGGAGACGGTGGTCGCGCTCGGCGGCGCGATCTCCGGCGAGCACGGCATCGGGCTCGCGAAGTCGCCGTTTCTGCGGCTGCAACATTCGCCCGCGCAGGTGAAGGCGATGCAGGCGGTGAAGCGCGCGCTCGATCCGAACGGAATTTTCAACCCCGGGAAGATGTTCGAAATCTTCGAGGTGTGGAAACACCCGCGCATGGACGTTAAGCTGCCGTGGGATCACAAGTGAACGGAGCGTGAGTTCGCGCGACCCGCGCAACGGTGGAACGGCTCAGCGCGGGTCGGTCACGCGGCCAAGGAAAAGGACCGCGCCGCTTTCGCAGTGCTGGATCGCGAAGAGGAACGGGCGGTCGATGTGAATCTCCGGTGTGGGCTGGGATACAGCTATCGCCCCGCTTCGATCCATCACTACGACGGTGGCGGCGGCGGCTTCCGATCCTTCCTCGTCGAGCACGAGGAAGGTTTTATGGAAAACTTCGCTTACATGCAGTTCGCCCAGTGACATGCGGTCGAAGTGGGCGCTGGGTTGGAACGCGGTCTGCATGCCGAGCGCCTTTAGCGGTTTTTGGAGCATGATTGTCGGACCCGCGATGCGGAGCTTCGGCAGGAACAGGATCAGCGACGCTGCCTTTAGCTGCGCGCACTCGCGCAGCAGTGCGGGCGTGAGTTTCGCACTCAGCGCTTCCAAACCCGCCGGGTCGTTGGGCAGCAGGATGAGA
>JANYBX010000323.1 GCA_025360615.1 Opitutia bacterium | reverse complement strand
CCCAAGTCGGCAGGATGCGGCACGAATTCGCCGCCTTCGAGCACGAGCGCAAGACGGCGGGGCAAATCGATTTCCTGGAGTTTGCCCGCTACGTGGAGCAGCGGCGCACGGTGGATCGCGAGTGTCTCGAATCCACGCGCCGGCTCGTGCTGGCGGCGAGCGAAGTCATGACGGCGGAGCAGCGGGAACGTTATCTGGCGTTGCTGGACCCGACGCGCCATGCCGCTGGCAAGGACGCGCTCAACTGAAGCGTCGCGTCGAGCGCCCGCGTGAATCCCGACCCCGAAAACGACCGCGCCGACCTGGACCTCCTGCGGCAGGACGATGACCGGGCGCTGACGCGGCTGGTGTCGCGTTGGGAACGGC
Organism: Opitutia bacterium; assembly: GCA_025360615.1. Classification (GTDB taxonomy): domain Bacteria; phylum Verrucomicrobiota; class Verrucomicrobiia; order Opitutales; family Opitutaceae; genus Tous-C4FEB. The sequence continues at coordinate 1,640 of JANYBX010000323.1, read as the reverse complement.
CGCTGTTCGCGTTTGCGTGGCGCTACCTGCAAAACACCGCCGACGCGCGCGATGTGGTCGCGGCGGTGTTCGTGCGGCTGTATCAACACCGGATGAAGCTGCGGGCGGACACGAAGCTTTCGGCCTGGTTGTTCACCACGCTGACGAATCTCTGCCACAACCACCATCGTTGGCGGCGGCGCAACCAGACGATCAGCCTCGATGCGCCGCACGGGTTGGATTCAGCCGGCGTGCTCGCGGCCGCCGTGCCTGCGGAAACGCCCGCGCCCTCCGATGCCTTGGAACGCCGCGAAACGCTCGGGGCGCTGGCCGCCGCGATCGAGCGGCTGCCGCACGAACTCAAAACGACCCTGCTGCTCTATCACTACGAGCGCATGGCTTACCGCGAGATCGGCGCGATCACGGATTGTTCGGAGCGCGGGGTGGAGACGCGGCTGTATCGCGCGAAACAACGACTGCGGACCGAGCTGGGAGAGTTCTTCGCGGAAAGGTAACGATTTTCCGGGCGCGCGGGCTCAGGGTGCGGCGTTGGGGCTGAAATTAAAAATCTGCCGGACGTGCGCGAGGACCGGCCGGCCCTTGAAAACCGGGGGTTCGAAGCGCCATTCCTTCACGGCGGTGAGCGCCGAGGCACCGAGCAGCGGGTGCGTGCCGGCACCGACCGTCGGCATCCGCACGCCGCCGGTTTCATCAATGTAGAAATCCACCGTGATGAGCCCGGCCAGAGCTTGGTCCCTCCAGCTTTTCGGATAGACGGGCGGGACGACATGGATCGGGGCGGGAATGCGGTCGAGGGTGGCCAAACCATGGGGCTCTGCGCCGTTTTCACCGCGCGCGAAAAACGATTGATCCACTTGCGGAGTGCCCAGGCGCTCGATGGCCACGACCCCGTCGATTTTGAAGGAGACGCTGATCTCCATGACGGCGCCGACGGTTTCGCCTTCCACGACGACGGGCGCGAACCGCCACTGTTTGACGGTGTGGAGGGCTTCCTCGGCGAACGCGGGATGAGTGTAGGCGATGGCGAGCGCGTCGCTCAACTTGCCCGCAGGATCGATCTGCACGAGGACGCGGGCCTCTCCGCGTTTGACGCCATCACGGAGCATTCGCAGCGGAAAATGAAAGGGAACGGTGCGATCAATTTTCGGGGAAACGGCGTCCGCGGCGGGGTCGGACGATTCTGCGGCGCCGGCGAGGGCGGGCGCGAAACCCCAGGCCAGCGCGGCGGAAGAGCAAAGCAAACGAAAGAGCGGAGGTAGATTCACGATGGCGTGTCAGGCATAACCCCGTCGGAGGGAAAAACCCTTCGGGCGGAGGGGAAGCGAGCGCGACGAGCTTTTTATTTAGCCGGGAAATGCGGGCGTGCAACCCGGCAATCCGGCGGTGAGGGCGGAGGCGATGCCAGGGCGCGAGACTGAGGGATGGGACGGAAAACGGGGGAGTGGCTTTACCCCAAGATCGCCAAGAGCGCGAAGCAAGGCACTCCCTCGGGGACTCCTGGGCGCTCTTGGCGATCTTGGGGTGAAATTTTAGGCATTTGGCGTCCACGATGGTGCCGACTTCGGCCGAGGGCGCGCGCTCCCGGAATCGCGGCGTAAAGCCGCTCCTACAGCCGGCAAGGCGAAGCCACCGGGAATAAA
>JANYBX010000316.1 GCA_025360615.1 Opitutia bacterium | reverse complement strand
CGAGGTCGACGTTGCCCGTGCGTTCGCCGTTGCCGAAGAGCGTGCCCTCGACGCGGTCCGCGCCGGCGAGCAACGCCAGCTCGGTTGCGGCGATGCCGGTGCCGCGGTCGTTGTGCGTGTGGATCGAGATGATCGTGCGGTCGCGTCGCGTGAGGTGCGTGCACATCCACTCGATCTGGTCGGCGTGGACGTTGGGCATGGCGTATTCGACGGTGGCGGGGAGGTTGAGGATGATTTTGTCCGCGACCGTCGGTTGCCAGACGTCCGTCACGGCTTCGCAAATCTCCAAGGCGAACTCCAACTCGGTGCTCGTGAAGCTCTCGGGCGAATACTCGAAACGCATCCGCGTGCCAGCGGCGACGAGGGGCTGCGAATGTTGTTTCACCCACGCGGTGCCGCGCGTCGCGATGGCGACGATGTCGGCGCGGGAGGCGTTGAAGACGTGTTTCCGCTGCGCCGGCGAGGTGGAGTTGTAGAGATGGAAGATGGCGTTTTTCGCGCCGCGGAGCGCCTCGATGCTGCGCACGATCAACTCCTCGCGGCACTGGCAGAGGATCTGGATGGCGACATCGTCGGGGATGCGTTTCTCCTCGATGAGGCGGCGGCAGAAATCGAATTCGATCTGCGATGCGGAGGGGAAACCGACCTCGATTTCCTTGAAGCCGATCTTCACGAGCATCTCGAAATACTCGAGTTTCTCCTCGACGCTCATGGGCTGGGCGAGGGCTTGGTTGCCATCGCGGAGATCGACGCTGCACCAGATCGGCGCGGAGGTGAGCGTGCGGTTAGGCCACTGGCGGTGGGGCAGGGCGACCGGCGGGAACGGACGGTATTTCGTGACGGGTGCGGATTGCATGGGTGCGAGACGGACAGAAGGTTTAGGCGACAAACGAACGAGGCGATAGCAGCAAATGACATCTCGCCGCTCGGGAGCGACGGACGGAAACCTGAGGCTAACGCACAACCAGCCGCTACGCGGCGCTCAGTGGTCGTGCGTGTTCGTAAGTCGAAGGGCCTGGGAGAGGGTAAACATCTCGGTCTGCTTACGGCTATCGGCACGGGCGGAGGGAAGTCAAGGAACGCTTCCGCTCGGGCCGATTTCCGAAATGGATGTGAGTGCATCCCACCTCCAAAAAAGACGAGAAGACCGAGCAGAATTCAGCGACACGTAACCGAGCCAGCCTCAACCCCGTCTTGCATGGAGTGCCCGATGTTGCCTCCATTTTTCTATGCCTGACGACGAGCCGTTCGATGTGGCTGGCTGCCTGCAACGCGTGCGCCAGCGCGATCAGGCCGCTGCGCGCGAGCTGGTCGATCATCTTTACCCTTTGGTCATCCGCATTGTGCGTTCGCACCTGCCCCGCCGTGTCGCCGAAGAGGATCTTTCCCAGGAGGTCTTCATGAAAATGTTCACCCGGCTCGACCAATATCAGGGTGCGGTGCCGCTGACGCACTGGGTCTCCCGCATCGCGGTGACGACCTGTATCGACCACCTCCGCGCGCAGAAACGTCGCCCGGAGTTCCGCTGGGCCGATCTTTCCGAGAATGAGGCCGACGTGCTCGACGCCGTGCTCACGGGCGAAAATGATGTTCCGGCCAACGACACGCTCGCCGCCCACGAACTTGTCCACAAGCTCCTCGAGCAGCTCAAACCCGACGACCGCATGGTCATCCAACTCCTCGATCTCGAACAAAAATCCATCGCCGAAATAAGCAACCTGACGGGGTGGAACGCGTCGCTCATCAAGGTCCGCGCTTTCCGGGCCCGCCGGAAGTTGCAGAAACTCTTTAAGGAACTACAAAAAACCGAACGCTCATGAACTCCGCCGATCCCCGCCACCCTTGGGCCCGCCTTGCCGCCGGCGCCCGCCAGACAACCGCCGATGCGCGCGATGTCGCGGCGCCATATGGCTTCGCCACGCGTGTCACCGCGCTGGCCTTCGCGGCCGAGCGCCCGGTCGTTTCCCTGTTTGAGCGCTTTTCCCTGCGCGCGCTTGGTGTCGCCAGCCTGCTCGCCTTGGTGAGCGTGGCGGCCAATTATTCGACTTTCACTTCGACCGGTGCGGAAGACGAACTTTCCCTCAGTGGCGACGACCCCGTGGCCGTGTTGCTCGACGGTTCCTAAGACATGGACAAGCCTTGGAAAGTCATCGTCGTTTTCGTCGGGGTTTTTGCCTTCGGCGCGATCTTCGGCGGACTGCTGGCGCTGCGTTTCGATCAGCGCGCCGCCAGCCCGAAGCGTGGTGGGACGCCGTCGTCATTCCAGCCTCCGGGCGGCGGGCAGCTTCCCGGCCTCATGCGCCACTTTGCCGACCGGCTCGAACTCACGGCGGAGCAACGCGAAAAAATCCGCCCGATGGTCGAGCGCGCCGATGAGGATTTCCGTCGCATCCGGCAAACCTCGCTGCGCGACACCGGCGTGATTTTGAAACGACTGCAGGAGGATTTTTCCAGCGAGTTGACCCCCGACCAGCGCAAGAAACTTGAGAAGATGCAGGAGCACCAGAAGGAGCTGCTGCGCGACGATCGGGGCGATCGCCCGGTGTTTCCTCAACTGCGCGAGAAATTCGGCGGCAAGCGGGCCGGCCCGGCCAAGGACGCGCCGCCGAGAGACGAGTCCGCGCCGGTCAAACCAGAGCCGACAGCGCCTGGGAAATAGATGTTGCGCGACGGAATGTCCGTCGCATGGTTCGCGCCGGCCAGGTGCCATGCATGGGCAGGCGCGTGAATCCCGCCAGGGCCGGAAGGCAGCAACGGTAACGACGTCCTACCAGTGCCGTGGAGTGCCTGGCCACTTTTTGTTTTCACGCGGCGCGGCCACGGAGGAGCTTGCTTGCAAGCGATTCGGTGGTTGCGCTCAGTTTTCCATCGCCTGCCAGCAGGCTCCTCCACCTGAGATGTCGACCGGTTATCAAGTCATCGCCCGCAAATGGCGTCCGCAGACTTTTGCGGATGTCGTCGGGCAGGATCATGTGGTCCGCACGCTGAAAAACGCCATCGCGCGAGGCCGCATCGCGCACGCGTATCTCTTCGTCGGCCCGCGTGGGACCGGCAAGACCTCGACTGCGCGCATTTTTGCGAAGGCGCTCAACTGCACCGGCGGTCCGAACGCCGACTTCGACGTGAACGATCCCGCCTGCATCTCCATCGCCGAGGGCTCTCACCTTGACGTGATCGAGATCGACGGTGCCTCGAACAACGGCGTCGATCAGGTCCGCGATCTCCGCGAGACGGCCCGCTATTCGCCGGCGCAGGGCAAGTTCAAGGTCTACATCATCGACGAGGTGCACATGCTTTCGACGGCGGCGTTCAACGCGCTGCTCAAGACCCTCGAGGAGCCGCCGCCGCACGTGAAGTTCGTCTTCGCCACGACGGAGGTGCAGAAAGTTCTCCC
>JANYBX010000306.1 GCA_025360615.1 Opitutia bacterium | reverse complement strand
CTTCCTTGAAATTATTTTTTGCGAGGCGGGCGACGGCGACGAAAGCGGCGGAGAGTTCGGCGGGTTTCCGGATCAGCGACATGCCGATGCCGCCGCCGCCGGCGGTGGATTTGAGCATCACGGGATAGCAGATACGGGCGGCTTCGGCGCGGGCGTGTTCCTCGTCGCGGAGAAGTTCGGAGCCGGGGAGGAGGGGGACGCGGTGTTTTTCGGCGATGGCACGGGCGGCGTGCTTCAGGCCGAAGGCGCGCATCATGTCGCCGGTGGGCCCGATGAAGACGAGGCCGGCGGCGGCGCAGGCGTCGGCGAAGCCGGGATTCTCGGAGAGAAAACCGTAGCCGGGATGGATGGCTTGGGCGCCGGTGGCCTTGGCGGCGGCGAGAATTTTTTCGATGTCGAGATAACTCTGGGCGGCGGGCGCGGGGCCGAGGTGGACGGACTCATCGCAGGCGGCGACGTGAGCGGAATTGGCGTCGGCGTCGGAGTAGACGGCGACGGAGGCGATGCCCATGCGGCGGAGGGTGCGGGCGACGCGGCAGGCGATGGCGCCGCGATTGGCGATGAGGACTTTGGTGAACACCGGGACGGAGGGTAGTTGGTAGTTAGGAGTTGGTAATTGGTCGCCAAGCGTAGGACAGGGCGGTAGCCGAATGTGCATGGCGAAATTCGCGCTCGAAAGTCTGAGAGTGTATGCGATGGCCGAGGAATTGGCCGATCTGGTGTGGGACGTCGTGATCGCGTGGGAGCTCTTTCCAAAGAGCACGGTTGGCAATCAGCTCGTGCGGGCGGCGGACAGCGTGGGAGCGAATATCGCGGAGGGTTATGGGCGAGCCTCGCCGGCCGATCATCAACGGTTCGTGCGCATCGCGCGCGGCTCGCTCTACGAGGTGCGGCATTTTCTTCGTCGCGCGGACAAGCGGCGATTGCTCACGAAGGAGCAGAAGGTGCCGCTCCAGCGGGTGCTGAAAGAGCTGCTTCCGGCGTTGAACGCCTATCTTCGCTCGCTGGGCGCGCATAGTTCGTGAGGTTTGGACCAACTACCAATTACAAATTTCCAACTACTCCGACCGTCCCATCCCAGATCAACACTTCGATCGGGGTCGGGTTGTAGGCGTTGCAGGGGTTGTTGAGTTGGGGGCAGTTTGAGAGGACGCAGACGACGTCGCGTTCGGCGCGGAGTTCGACGTAGTAGCCGGGCGCGGATACGCCGTCGGCGAAAGTGAGCCGGCCGTCGGGGGTGACGGGGACGTTCATGAAAAAATTAATGTTCGGCGCAATGTCGCGCGTGCCGAGTTCGGAGCGCCACGCGTGGACGCCGCAGATGAAGCTGTCGCGGCAGGCGTGCATGGATTCTTTTTCCGCGGAGTAGCGCATGGTGTTGCTCTCGCGGGAGCAGGCGCCGCCGAGGGTGTCGTGGCGGCCGCAGGTGTCGGCGACGATGGTGAGGAGCGGGTCGCCGAGCTGGGAGTAGAGCGTGGAGCCGGTGCTGAGGTAGAGCGCGGCTTGGCGCTGGATGGTGTCGCTGGCGCTGTAACGATTGGCGGGATTCTGCGCGTCGTAGAAGAGCGTGTCGGCGGCTTGGTTGCCCTCAACGTCGACGATGCGGAGGAATTGGCCGCGTTTGACCTCATGGGTCCATGGGTCGCCGGCGGGGATGGTGTAGCGGTAGAGCGCGACGGACGGGGAGAGGGAGGATTCAGTCATGTGGGACGAGAATTTGTGATTTGAAATTTTGAATTTCAAAAAAAGCAAAGAAAGGGCCGGTCGAAGACCGGCCCTACTTTAGGCGCGGAGGGCGTGGTAGTTTTCCGTGTTGAGAAACGCGCGCTCGTTTTCGGGGCGGGAAAGGCGGCAGGCGTCGGTCGCGGCGGGGGGCGCGGTGCAGAAAACTTCGAGGCGGACTTCGCGCGGGTGATAAGTCGGATCGGGATCGAGCGGGTGCTGACAGGTGTTGAGGACGACGAGGGTGTCCATCTCCAGACGCAGATCGATATGGGCGTTTTGCTTGGCG
>JANYBX010000028.1 GCA_025360615.1 Opitutia bacterium | reverse complement strand
CTTCGTTGGGGGTCTTGTTGAAGAGCGTGCCGGTGATGGTCTTCGACACGCTCATCCCGTTGTCCGAGTAGCCGAGCGAGGTGTGCTTCTGGACGGTGCCGTTGGCCTTCACCACGTCGAGCTGCTTGCCGAACACGTGGTGCGAGTAGCTGACGAAGGCCTTGTCGCCCATGCCCGCCTCAAGGTTGAACGCGAGCGTCATCGGCAGCAGCACCCGCGTCGCCGCTCCCGGATAACCTTCCCACACCGGTCGCGCCACGAAGAGCATGAGCAACGCGAAACTCGCGCCCACCCGCCACCACGGCCGCGCCGGTTCGCGCCGCAGCAGGAGAAATCCCGCCTGCGTCACCAGCGCCACCACCACGAGCAAACTGCCGACATACTCCGGTCTCGCTCCGAGCGTCACCCATTCGCCCAGCGCCACGCCGCATTTTTCCGCGAGCCCCGCGAGTGGCCAGGCGAAGTTTCCCAGCCCCGTGTCCTGCGTCGGCCCCGCGCGCCAGCGCACGTAGCCGATCCACAGTGCAAACGGCAGCGCCGTCAGCAGCGCCAGTCCCGCGGCGCGCAGCCACGGCCGCGCGCCGCTGCCGCGCGCGGGCAGCCAGGCGACGGTCGCGAGCAAACTCGTCTCCTTCGTCAACACCGCCGCGCCGAGCGCCAGCGCCGCGCCCGGCCGCCGACCGCGCTCGATCGCCGCCACCGCGATCGCGACCAACAACAAGCTGGGCGCATCGACGAGAGAGTTGCGCACGCTCATGCCCATCCCGTGGGAAAAAAGCACGCCGCCCCAGCGCAGCAGGTTGCTCCAGTTGTCCGGCGGCAGCCAGCGCAGCAACCACCACGCCAGCGCCAGCCACACCGCCACGTTCAGCAACGCGAAAGCCTGCACGATCCACTCCGCGCGGCTCAGCCCCAGCGCCCAAGCCGTCCAGCTCGGCAGGATACGGCGCGCGCGGTAGGACAGGTTGTCGATCGCGTGGCTCAGTTCCGGCTCGTCGAGCGCCGGATGGAGCGCGAGCTGCACATAGTAAGTGCCATCGTAGCCGTAGGAATTTTCGTAAACATAGTGCGGCACCTCCTTCAGTTTTCGCACGGCGGACCGGTCGAGCCGCTCGCCGATCGAGAGCAGGCTCGTGAAGCCCGTGCCCGGCAGGTAAAACTGCGCGATCATCGCGAGAAACACCGCCACGAGCGCCGCGTAGCCGAACCGCACGCGCCGGCGCCAGAGCGCGACCAACCCCGTCATGCGTCGGCGGCGTTGCCCACCGCGAGCACGGAACCCCTCGGCCTGCGCTTAAATGTTGTCCGGCTCTTAAACAATCTGTCGCATCACAAAAGCACCTCAAGGCATGTCAAATCCGAACCCCTCCACCATCCCCGCGCCCCGCTGGTTTGGCTGGCTCGCCGTGATCGTGCTGTTGGGTTATGGTGGATTTCTCGGTGCGAATTTCACGCCCGCCGCCGGCGGCTCCGACTCCTCCGGCTACCTCAACGCCGCCCGCCTCATCGCCGCCGGCCACCTCACCGCGCCGCCGCGCGATCTCTCCGGCCTCACCGTCAGTTCGGCCACGCAACTCCAGCCGCTGGGCTTCATCGCCGAGCCCGCGCGCGCGCGCCTTGTGCCCACGTATCCACTCGGCCTCCCCGCTCACCTCGCCATCGCCAGCACCGCCTTCGGCTGGACCGTCGGGCCGTTGCTCGTCGGGGTCGGGGGCGCCCTGGCTGCGATGCTGCTGTGCTACTTCGTCGCGCGCCAACTCGGTCTCGGCTGGTCCAGCGCCGCCGCCGGCGCGGTGATGATCGGCGCCTTTCCGGTGACACTCTTCGTCGCGATCCAACCGCTCAGCGATGTGCTCGCCATGACGTGGGGCCTCGCCGCCACGCTCGCCGCGCTGCACGCGCGCCGCTCCCTCGGCTGGGCCGTGCTGACCGGCGCGGCACTGGCCGTCGCCGTCCTGGTGCGGCCGACCAACCTCCTCCTTCTCCCCGCGCTCATCGTTCTGCTCGGTCACTGGCGCCCGCTCGCCGCGGCCGCGCTCGGCGGATTGCCCGGCGCATTCGTCCTAGGCTGGTGCAACCACCACCTCTACGGCTCGCCGTGGCAAATGGGCTACGGCTCCGTATTCGAAGCCTTCAGCTCCGGCTACTTCTGGCCGACGGTGCTCCACTTCGCTCGGTGGCTCGCGCTGCTCCTCCCCGGCGTGTTGCTGGTTTTGCCCTTCGCCGCACTCCGGCTTGCTCGCGAGCGGACGCGCTTCCTGCTCGCACTGCTGCTGTGGTTCGTCGTGCCGGTGACCTTCTACGCCTGCTACGAATTTTCCCACGAAGTCTGGTGGAGCCTGCGTTTCATTCTCCCGGCGGTGCCCGCGCTCATCCTCGCCGCGCTCCTCGGGCTCGAAGCCCTGCTCGCCCGCCGGCCGCGCGTCATCGCCGCGGCGGCGACGGCCCTCGCGATCTGGTCCGTGATCGGTTCGGTCTATTGGACGCGGCATTTTCATTCGCTGCTCACGAAAACCTACGAGAGCGCCTACGCCGAAGCCGGCCGCTGGGCGCACGACCACCTGCCGGCCGGCGCGGTGGTTTTTTCCCAGGCGGACAGTGGCGCGATTCATTATTACACCCCATTCGCCGTGCTGCGTTGGGATCAAGTGAGCGCCGATGAATTCGCGCGCCACGCCGCGTTTCTCACGCGCGCCGGCCGGCCGCTCTACCTCATCGTGTCCCCCGCCGAGGAAACCCACGTCCTCGGCGAACGCCTTCCCGCGCGCTGGCAAAAAGTCACCCTCGTCGCCGGCCGCTCCATCTGGCTCTACGCCGGGCCGCTCGCCCCCTCCGCCCCACCATGAACGCGCC
>JANYBX010000283.1 GCA_025360615.1 Opitutia bacterium | reverse complement strand
CGGCTTTACGCCGCGAGGGTTTGGCCGGGGCGAAGGAGAGGGCTGAAATCTCCCGCAGGCCACGTCGCCCATCGCGGCGTAAAGCCGCTCCTACAGGGGGTGGCCGTTGGGGTTTTGAATTTTGCCCGCAGTCATGACGCTGCCGCTCATCATTTATCGTTCGCTGCGGCAGCACGCGCTTTCGACGTTCATCACGGCGGGGAGCATCGCGCTCGCCTGCGGATTGTTGATGACGGTGTGGATGGTGAAGACGCAGGCGCAGGCGGCGTTCGTCTCGACCTCGACAGCGTTTGACGGCGTGCTCGGCGCGCGCGGCTCGAAGCTGCAGCTCGTGCTCAACGCGATTTTTCACCTCGAGGCGTCGCCCGGTAATCTCGCATGGAGCGACTACGAGTTCATCAAGAAACATCCGGCGGTGAAGACGGCGATCCCGATCGCGGTGGGCGACAACCTGCGCGGCTATCGCATCGTCGGCACGGTGCCGGAGTTGTTCACGGGCGTGGAATACGCACCGGGGAAAAAATTCACGGTGCAGCCGGGCGGAAAACTTTTCGCCGACGACGCGCGCGAAGCGGTGGCGGGAAGTTTCGCGGCGGAGCGGCTGGGGCTGAAACGGGGGGACACGTTTCACCCGTTTCACGGGCTGGCGTTCGACGAGAAAAACCAGCACGCGGAAACGTATGTCGTGACCGGCATCCTCGCTCCGACGAACACGCCGGCGGACAAGGTCGTGTGGATTCCGCTGAAAGGCGTGCAAACGATGAGCGGGCACGATGCGAAGGCGGCGACGGAGGTGAGCGCGGTGCTCGTGCAACTGCGCGCGGCGACGGCGGGCTTCATGCTCGACCTGATGTTTAACAAGCAGGGCAACCGGCTGACGTTCGCTTATCCGGTGAACGCGATCGTGTCGGAGTTGTTTGGAAAAATCTCGTGGTTCGACCGCGTGCTGGCGTTGGTGGCGTATCTGGTCGCGCTGGTGGCGGCGGGCTCGGTGCTCGCGAGCATTTATAATTCGATGAGCGCGCGGCAGCGGGATCTGGCGATCCTGCGGGCGCTGGGCGCGCGGCGGCGGACGATTTTCGGCGCGGTGGTGGCGGAGGCGGCGTGCATCGGCGCGCTCGGGGCGGCGGCGGGCTTTGCGGTTTATTTCGCGCTGCTGACGGTGGTGGCGGGCGTGATTCGCGCGCAAACGGGCGTGGTGCTCGACGTGGCGGCGGGCCACCCCGTGCTGTGGATTTGCCCGCTGGCGATGATCGCGTTGTGCGCGCTCGGCGGCGCGGTGCCGGCGGTGAAGGCCTATCGCACGCCGGTCGCGGCGACGCTGGCGCCGGTCTCGTGAGCGGTCGTTTCCGGACCCATCGTCGTCGCGAGATAGCCAAGCCCTCTCCCCCACCCGCCGCAGCCATGCGGCGGGATTTTTATGAGCCGCGCCCGACATTGACCGCGCCGCGTCCGGCTGTTGTTCTCCGCGCATGTTCACGATCCTCGGCGGAGACGGCAAAGAATACGGCCCGGTCACGTTGGAACAAATTCGCAGCTGGATCGCCGCCGGCCGCGCCAACCTCGATACCAAAACCAAGGCCGCCGGCTCAGAAGAATGGCGCCGCATCGGCGACCTCGTGGAGTTCGGCGGTTCCATCCCCACGCCCCCGCCGCTCACGAACGTCACCCCCGCGACCGGGGCCACCATCGCGACCCTGAGCGCCCCGGCCCGGCTGTCGGGCAGCCCCCAGGAGATCGCCAGCCGCCTGATCGCCAACGCCGGAACGCTCGACGTGTTCAGCTGTGTCGCCCGGAGCTTTGAGTTGTGGAAATCAAATTTCCTGCCGCTCGTGGGCGTGACGCTGCTGCTCATTCTTGTGCAAATGGCACTGGGTATGATCCCGTTCCTCGGTGCCATCGCGGGCATGTGTTTGGGCGGCGTGTTCCACGGCGGGCTCTATTACTACTACCTCGGGAAAATGCGCGGCGAACATCGGGAAGTCGGCGATGTCTTCGCGGGATTTTCCAAGGCCTTCGTGCCGCTGCTGCTGGCCTCGCTGCTCACGACCGCGCTGACGATCGCCGTGATGATCCCCTTTTTCGCGCCGTGGGGCGTCTACATCTTCAACCTCATGCTGCACTCCGAAACCGGCGGGATGCCGGCGATGCCAGGCCCATTTCTGCTGCTCGTGTCCTTCGTCGGGTTTCTCGTGCTGATGTATTTTTCGGTGTCATGGAGCTTCACGTTCGCACTCGTCATGGACCGCAAGCTCGGGCCGTGGACCGCCCTGGAAGTCAGCCGGCGCGTCGTGACGCGGCAATGGTTCCGCGTCTTCTGCGCGATGCTCCTGGGCATCATTGTGACGATGCTCGGCCTGTTCGGCCTCTTCATCGGAATTTTCCTCACGATCCCCCTGATGATCGGAACCATTCTCTACGCCTACGAAGATCTCTGCACGCCGCCGGACGAATCACCCGCGCAGCCGATTTCCTGACCGCTCCTATTTCGCGGCCGCCACGATCTTCGCCAGCCGCGCGTTGAGCAAGGGCACTTCAAACATCGGCGGCGAACACGCGCCGTTGGCGCACACAAACGCGGCGGGCTTGCCCAGCTCGGGATAAATATCCTCCCCGCGCGGTGCCCGGCCGGTGCCGCGATCCCACCGCTCCACGAGTTTGTGCGCCGTCGGTGCGCGCAAGGCGGCGGCCAGCAACGCGCGCGCCACCGGATCATCCGCTCGACCGACCACGGCCACGTGCAGCGGCTCCGAGCGCACTTCCTCCTCGGCGAGCAACGCCCCCGAAAGATAAAAGCCGCGGCGCTCAATCACCTCCGGCGCGAGCAGCCAGCGCAAGGCCGACTCGGCGTCGGCGCGAAATTCCGCGCGACCGGTCACGCGTGCCAGCGCGGCGG
>JANYBX010000268.1 GCA_025360615.1 Opitutia bacterium | reverse complement strand
GTGGTGCCCCGCGTCAGATCAACCCCAACTTCATTTTCCCTTCCTCGGAGATCATCGACTGATTCCAAGAGGGTTCCCACGTGATGCGGACATCAGCGGCGCTCACGCCGGGGACGAGAAGGATTTTGGTTTTGGCATCCTCGGCGATGGCGGGGCCCATGCCGCAGCCGGGGGCGGTGAGCGTCATGGCGACGTTTACCTTGTAGGCGGACGGCGTGGCGTCGGGCTGCATCTCGACGACCATGGAGTAGACCAGGCCGAGGTCCACGATGTTGACGGGGATCTCGGGGTCGAAGACGCGGCGGAGTTGATCCCAGATCGCGGCGGGGTCGGGCGCGCCATCGGTGAGGGTGGCGGCGTTGACGGTGTTGTCGGTGACTTTTTCACCGATGGCATCGGCGTCCTTGCCGTCGATGCGGAAGAGGCCGAAATCGGTCTGCACGGTGAAGCTGCCGCCGAGTGTTTGGTGGATGAAGAGTTTCGCGCCGGCGTTGAGCGTGTGCTTATCGCCGCTGGGAATCTGGGTGGCGGTGATGTCGCGGGAGAGGGTGCGGTCGGTGGTGGTCATGAGAGTAGCGAGCATCGAGTAGCGAGTAGCGGGTAGAAGCCGGCGGTTGCCATGCTCGCTACTCACTACCCGCTACTCGCTACTTCTTAAATTTGGTCTTGATCAGCTCGCGGAGGGCTTCGTGGAGCGGGTCGCTGGCGAGCTTGGAGAGAACTTCCTCGAAGAAACCGAAGGTGAGGAGCTCGTCGGCCTGGGGCTTGGCGATGCCGCGCGACTGGAGGTAAAATTCCTGCTCGGGGTCGATGCGTGACGAAGTCGCACCGTGCGTGCAGCGGACATCGTTCGCCTGGATTTCGAGTCCGGGGAGGGAGCAGGCCTCGGCTTCGTCGCTGAGCATGAGGTTGCGGTTGCTCTGGTAGGCATCCGTTTTTTGCGCGTCGGGATCGACGACGATCAGGCCGGAGAAGATCGTGCGGGTTTGGTCGCGGAGGGCGTTTTTGTAGAGGAGATCGGACTTCGTGTTCGGTGCCTGGTGAATCTGGAGCGTGCGCTGGTCGAACTCTTGCGCGCCCTCGGCGATGGTCAGCGCAAGCATCTCGGAAAACGCGCCGGGGGCCTGAAGCTGCGAGAGCGATTCATGGCGGGCCTGACGGGCGCCGAGGTGAAGATTGAGCGATTGCACGCGCGCGTCGCGGCGGACGACGGTGGAGTTGAACTGGAACGAGAGCGTGTCGCGCGACCAGTTTTGAGCGGCGACGTAGGTCAGCTGCGCGCCGTGGGCGGCGTAGAGGTCGTTTGCTCCGCAGGCGAAGTGTGTCGAGGAATCGGCGGAAACGAAGTAGTCGACGACGGTGACTTTGGAATTCTCCTCGGCAATGACGAGCGTGTGCGGGAAAACGGCCGTGCCGGCGCCGGACGCGACGTGCGTGATGACGATGGGCTCGGCGACTTGGACGCTGCGGGGGATGTAGATGAATGCGCCATCGCGGACGAAGGCGGTGTGCAGCGCGGCGAATTTTTCGGAGCCAAGTTTCTGCGGCTGCGCCATGAAGTGCGCCTTGAGAAGATCGGCGTGTTTCGCGGCGGCTTCGGCGAGCGTGGTGACGATCACGCCGGGGGGGAGGCCGGCTCGCGGGCGCTCGCCGCTACGCACGTTATTCGCGAACCAGAGCGCTGCGGGGCCGAACGGGAAGGCGGGCGAAGGCGCACCAGGGATAACGCGCCCGACCTCGAAGCCGTCGAGCGTGAGCGTGCCGTAGCTGCTGAAGCGCCAGGATTCGTCGGTGCGCCTGGGCATCGGGAGCGACGCGAATTTTTCGTAGGCGGCGCGCTTGCGGTCGAGCCACCACGCGGGTGCGGACGACTGCGCCGCGAGTGCGGCGGCGAAGGCTTCGGCAGTGAAGCTGCCGACAAGGGATTTGGTTTCGGTCAGAGTGGTCATGGTCCTGATGTCTAGTTGTAGGAGCGGGTTTACCCCGCGATGGATTGTCGGAATCGCGGCGTAAAGCCGCTCCTACAGTTGGGAATGATTAGCCGACGCTGCCTTCCATTTCTAGGTCGATGAGGCGTTTGAGCTCGACGCTGTATTCCATCGGGAACTGGCGGGCGAGGTCGTTAATAAAGCCATTCACGGCGAGGCTCATTGCCTGGCCTTCGGTGAGGCCGCGCTGCTGCATGTAGAAGATCATCTCTTCGCTGACCTTTGAGACGCTGGCTTCGTGCTGCGTGGCGTTTTTATCGCCGCGGACGGTGATGGCGGGATAGGTGTCGGTGCGGCTGTTGGTGTTGATGAGGAGCGCATCGCACTCGGTGTTGTTTTTGCAACCCTTGAGGTGCTTCGGGATGTGGACGACGCCGCGGTAGGTGCTGCGGCCCTGGCCGACGGAGATGGATTTCGCGACGATGTTCGACGTCGTGTTGTTCGCGGCGTGAATCATTTTCGCGCCGGTGTCCTGATGCTGGCCGTCGTTGGCGAGGGCGATGGAGATGACTTCACCGCGAGCGCGTTCGC
>JANYBX010000266.1 GCA_025360615.1 Opitutia bacterium | reverse complement strand
GCCGCAGTAGCAGACCACGAAGTGCGCCTCGCCCGTTACGTTCCATTTTGATGAGCGTTTGCTCACTTCCGGGGTGCGCCCACAGAACGGGCACCCCTTGTATTTGTAAGCCTCGCAAATCCGAACCGACGGAGCATAACCCGTCGCCACAGCCAACGCGGAATCATCTTCGTTCTGTTTGCTCATATTGGTTTCTCCGCGTGGCTGATCTTTTCGTTCTGCGAATTGAAGATCACGAGCGCCGAGGGAAACGGCGCGTCTTTGTGGTGGCCCGCGAATTTCAGCCGGCCACGAATGAAGCGGACGGTGCCTTTCGCCGCGTAGTCGTGCCACCAGGCGGTGTCGGTCCGTGCCGGCACGAGGCACACGACGATCGCGCCCCGCTGCGATTCTTCCCACGCCTTGCGCATCCAGAGCCCGATCGTGCGGCCATACGGCGGATTCATCCAGACCCGGCCGGCCCACGGTTGCACCAGTCCATTGTCTGCGATCCCGAAGAAGCGATCGCACTTGGCGTTCTCCACGGATGCGCACGCGTCGAGATCGAACGGACCAAACTCCGTAGCGATCGCGCGGAAGAAGTCCGGAGGCGTGGCCCATTGGTCGCTAGCGGACGACCAGTGCACAGACGCAGAACCAGTCGCTACAGCGCAACGGTTCGGCTTGGCTTTTTTGGTGGTGCTCATGATTTGGGTTCGCCGTGGCTGATCTCCGCGTTCAGCCGAGCGATTGCCGCCGGGTCGTCGATGAGGCTGATCTCGATATCCGGATCTTCACCGCACGCCAAAGAAGCGCGGACGTAGCGCCCGTTTTGCTCGTGCCAGTTGTCGCCGTCCGCGAGGTGTTCGGCGTAGCCGTCGAGGACGTAGTGCTCTTCGTCCTTCGACCCGAAGCACAGTTCGGCGAGAATCGCCATGATTTCGGAGCCGCGACAGATGCGCGAATCGTAGGTCTCGCCGCCAGCGGTGATGTGATACCACGACTCGGCGACGCCATCAGGTAGGAGTATAGTTTTCATGTTTTCGTGAGGTTAAAATTCGGAGGCTGAACCAAGCCATCACAGCCAACGCCTAGCGGCGTGGCTGACTGGCGGTGTTCGGCTGACGGAGATATGCCGCTAGGCCAGAGCACGGGCGCGAAGTTTCAGGATGCGGGTTCATTTGCGCGTCGTAGACGGTGCAGTGGCATTGCAGCACCTTCCCTTTGATCGCGTCGTTCTTCACGTTCTCACGGATCGAGAGGCACGCCCAGAAATCCGGTTTCGGTTGGCCGTGTTTTGCGCACAGTCGTTCCGCCACCGCGTTAAATTCCTTGAAGTTGGTTTTTAGAAACGGACAAGAAACGCAGGGCGTGCAACCCGCCGAACAAAACGCCACAGCCAAGGCGGAATCACCTTCGTTCTGTTTGCTCATATTGGTTTTTCGGTGGTGGCGGCCGTCAGCCTCTGGAGATCCGCCAGCAAAATTCCGTAGGCGCTCGCCTTCCCGGCATCGTGCAGGCGCATCTCGGAGGTGTAGGGCGGGATCGTGCGATCCGGGCCGGTCATCAGCTCGCGCGGCTCGTCCGTCGCCACATCGCATGCGGCCACGACCTTGGCGCTCACGTGCGCCAGGATTGCCCGCACCGGCCCGGTGGCGGCCGTGCCCGCCAGCAGCTCTTCAATCCGCTCCTCGGGCATGGCGTCCTCCTGCGACAGGCGGGCGGGCCGGCGGGGGGCGGCCTTGGCGGCATCCTCGGCGAGCTTGCGGCATTTGTCGGCAAATGCCCGGCTTTCATCGCGCTGGTGGCGCAGCTCCGCCACCAGGGTGTCGGCTTGTTGGTATTTTCGGTGCAGCGCTTCGTTCGTTTGAGCGGCCGATTGCAGCGAGTCCCGGAGGCGGCGCGATGCGCCTCTCTCCCGGCTCAGCAGCCAGAGGCTCAACCCGAGGGCGATTAGGATAATTGTCGTCATTATGTTCATGGTTTCTCTTTCGTTTTTCCCATGCGGTTAAACCGCGGGGGCGCCCAGCACCGGCTTCGCGCCGGTGAGGCCGATGAGCGCGTTTTGCGCCTGCTCCATCTGGAAATCGAAGTGCTTCAGCCTCGCCTCGAGGATCGCCCGGCTGTTCGGCGCGAGGGCTTGGAACGCCTGCGGATTCTTCTGGCCGATGCCGAGCAACGTCTCCCGGCGGAGCAAAAAGTTTTGACCGTCCTCCATCATCGGCGGCTCCTGCCCGCTCGCGATCTTCGTGAAGTTGTTCTCCTCGTCGGCGATCTCGCTCTGGTTCGCCTGCTCCAGCGGGCGCGTCAGCCGGTTCGCCAGGTTCGGCGAGATGCCGCCGAGGAACCATTTCACCGCCTCGTCGCGGGGCACGGTCTGTTGCGTGTCCCACTTCAGCACGAACTCGGTGATCATCTTTCCGACCGTCTCCATGTATTCGAGCGAGAGCATCCCCGCCTCGAAACTCGCCTCGACGCGGAACTCTTCCTTCGCGTCCCGCTGCACCGGCGCTCCCGGTTGGCCCATGACGTCGGCCAGCACTTCGTCGGGCAAATATTGCTGCGCGAGTTTCAAACCCATCCACATCACCTCCGCCACCGGCAGCAGCATGAAATCCACGAGCGACTGGTTGTAGAGGCGCACGAGGTCCGGCGGGTTCGCCTCGGACATCTGCCCAAAATAGCGCGCGAGACCCTCGCGCACGACTTTCATCATTTCTCCGGCCGCCTGGGGAAACGGCATCGTCGGCATGGGTTTGATCTCGCCCGGCCGGTTGACGCGAATCTGCCCCATCGGCTTCCACACGATCGCCAGCTTCGGCCGCGCCGCCGGCACTTCCAGCGGAGGCACCGTGGAGAGCTGCGCGTTGTCCGTAAACATGTCGTGCAGGATCTTCAGCGCGTTTTGCTCCGTCGCGCTCAGTTCGCTGTTGCCGCGGCTGTCCCAGATCTTGTCGGTGAGTATCTCGCGGCGCGACTCCACGAAGGGGTAGGCACACCGGCCGATCTCATAGCCGAGCAACATTTGCTTCGTCGCCGGGATGTCCACGTGGGCGTGATACTCCACCAAATACGTGCCAGGCACGCCGTCGCCATTCACCGCCCGAAACATCGCCGTGATGATTTCAAACAAGCCGCGCTGGGCCTTCGAATCCCAGTCGCGCTCTGTCAACTGGTCGCTCCATGCGCCGTTGAGCGAGAAATGCGAATGATGCTTCCACCCGGATTCACCCTCGTGATTCAGCACCTCCGTCAGGAAACCCGGCTCGAATTCCCCCTTGGCATCGCGCGCGCGCAGCTCCGTTTCCGTGAACCATTCGCGCACGTAAATGATCCGCGCGCGGTTCAAGTCCGTCGTGTTCTCCGGCACGAATATATCCTGAAAGAGCCGCCGGGCTTTCAGCTTCAGCCGGTTTTCCACGATCGTGGGATAAGGGAAGGTCGCCTCGCCTTTCTTTAGCAGCGAAGCCGCGGCGCGCCCCGCGGTGTCCGGCCGGATCTCGGGCCACAGGGCTGAGAGCAAGCCCACGCGCTCCTCATCCCTCGCTGGGTTTACCAGGAGGTCCGCGAGGTCGAGTTCATCCTCCGGCGCGGGCTGGCCCCCTTGCTCCACGATGGCTTGCAGCGACCGCTGCCCGACCTCCTCGGCCGTGACCGTGACAGGCCGAAGCGCCGTCTCCTGGTGCCAGCACACCTGCATGAACGCCACCGCCGGGCTGTCGCCCTGGCGCCACTGCACAAATTTAGTCCACTCCACGAACCACTCCTTGCCGAGCTGGTTTCGTTTCACCCATTCCCAGAGCGCACCCAGCCGGGAGGCGAGCTCGTCGTTCGCCTTCGT
Organism: Opitutia bacterium; assembly: GCA_025360615.1. Lineage (GTDB taxonomy): Bacteria > Verrucomicrobiota > Verrucomicrobiia > Opitutales > Opitutaceae > Tous-C4FEB. The sequence continues at coordinate 7,275 of JANYBX010000266.1, read as the reverse complement.
CTGCTGCCCGGGCACGCCGGTGAAGCCCACGTTCAGGCGCATGAGCGCCGCCATGATGACGATCACCTGCTCATTCGTGATGCCATCCGCCGTGCGCTCGCGGCGATCGCTCGCACCCTCGAAGGGGAAGGCCGGTTCGCCGTTGTTCGCCTCCGCGTGTTTTTTGCCGTCCGGGCTCTGGCCGGGCCAGCGGCAAAAGCGGGTGTCGTCGGCGATTTGCCGGCGGTCGTTGGCGCCAGCGCCGGCATCGGTGCAGAGCTGTTCGAATTCGGCCTTCAGCTCTTTCAGAAGCTGGGTCGGGCAGGGGCGCGTCGCGCCGTCGCCGCGGAGTTGGGTCCATTTCGTTTCGGTCATGTGGGTGTTGATTGCGGGGATTGCTTTGGGAAATAGTTCAGGCGGTCGCTTCCCAGCGGCGCGCCACGGCCACGACTTTGCTCCGCACGAAGCGCATCCGCGCCTTCACGGTTTTCGGGCCAGCCTTTGACCGCACCCGGTAGGATTTTCCGAACGGATATTCGGCGGCGAATACGCCCTGCTCCACCAGCGCGCTCATCTCCTCCTTCGTGAGCCCGAAGGCCGTCATCACGTGGCCGCGCATCACGAAGAAGCCGCGCGGCAACGCCGTCTCCACCGCCGCCGCGCTCACGCCTCCGCCTTGGTTTTTCGAGGGCATCAGTAGTGCCCCCCGCCGTGCGCCGCGTAGTTTTCCGGCGGGGCGTGCGCCACGCCCTGGAGCACGTAGTAGCGCAGGCACGCGATCGGGTCGCCCGTCGCGCTCTTGCTCCCGTCCATGTTGCGCCACGTGCGGAGCGCAAAAATCGTGTTCGGGCAATCGGCCGAGACGTAAAGCGCCGGGCAGTTCAACGCGTCGATTTTTCGGGCGGGATCGAAGCGGAGCGCGCTGTTGATGAGGTCGCATCCCTCCTTGATGGTGTCACCGGGGGTGAGCTCGAAGGGCAGCCCGATGCCGGCCAGGTTTTCTGCGAGCGTCACCGGCCGGTCGTTCTCGATGTGCGGTGTGCTCGCGAAGCGCGAGTCGATGAACCGGCGCAGCACGTTTTCCTTCGATCCGTTTTCCGCGAACCAACCCGAGATCCATTCCGTGTCGGTCTTGTTCGGCGGGGCATCCTGCTCGGAGTCTTTCCAGCCCTCAAGGCGGGCGATCTCGCGCTTGTAGTCGATCAAGCCGAAGCCGAACGATTCCTGCCCCGGCCCGCGCTTGCCGTCGGCCAGTTTCCCGTCCGGAAGCGCCCACGGGCCCGGCACGCCCTGACCGGGAATCTCGTAGTTGCCGGGCCACTCGCGATAGACATAGGCCGCACTCTTCGTCACGCGAATCCAGAGCATGAACCAATTGCGGCCGGCAGGGTCGATCCACATGTAGTTCGTGCCGAAAGCAGGAATCGCCGCCGATGGAATGATATGCTCGCGACCGAAGCGCGGGAACATGCGCGCGCGGCCTTCCTTCGCCAGGCCGTAGAAATAGCGGTTGCCCATCTCCTCGCTCACGCTCGCGTTCAGCGTGAAGACCGAGAGCGGCTTGCCAAACGGGTTGTCACTCCCGTTGAAAAGCACGACCGCGCGGCTCTCCTCCGGGTCCGCCGGCTTGATCACCCGCGGCACTTTCCTGAATTTCCGGCCCGGCGCGGGCGGGAGCTGGCTCGGCTCGCCCGTCAGCCACTTGGCGCAATCTTCCGGCCGCGACCAGGGCACGTTGGGAAACGGCGGTTTTTCCCGGCGCTCGAAAAATGCGCGCAGCTTCACCATCTCCTCGTCGCCCAGGCCGAGGTAGCGCGCCACGTCGCGCTCTCCGCCGTCCGACGGATTCAGATAAGCGGTGATCTCGCGCACGGTCTCGGCCCCGTCCGAAAATTCCTGCACCGTCGGCGTGAAGCCGTGGATCGGCGCGAACGTGATGAAAAACACGCCGTTCGCGCGGGCCACGCGCGAGCCCACCGCCGTCACAAACTCCGGCGGCATCAGCTCATCGCCCCACGCGCCATGCACCGTCGGGCCTTGCAGCGCGTCCACTCCACCCTGATACGTCCAAAAGCGGCCGCGGCTGTGATTCGGCAGCACGAGCGCGCCCTCGGAGAACCCCGTCTTCTCCTTGTAGGCGATATAGGTCGTCGTCTCCATAATCGCCTTGTTTGTCTTCAGGGCCGGCGGCAAATATTTGTAGATGATCGGATCCTGCTGATCCTGCTGCGACGGCCGTGTCTCGTGCAGGAACCAGAAGATCCCATTTTCCCTGCTCTGCATCAGCCGGGAAATTCGGCTCGCGGCATACTCCGTCTTCGACGAGCCCCAACCGCCCATCAGCAGCAGGATGTTCACCGGTTTCCGAAACTTCAGGTTGAGCCGGATCGACTCGGCCTCCTTTTCCTCCAGCCAGGGCGCGCCCCAGAGCGCGTCGCACACCTTCCAGATCGGCGGCTCCCACATTTTCCACAGCGGATCGGCCAGTTCCTCGCGGATCGCCCGCTCGCGGCGCTGCATCGCCCCGAGCCACTTGTCCGGCCCCATGGCAAGCGCCTGCTCCGGGGTCGGCAACTGCAACACGGGGTGCGGCTGCGTGGGCGTGAAGGCGAAAGCCGTCATGGTTTCATCGCCTCCTTGAGCTCATTCAACAGCCTCGCCAGGCTGCTCGCCGCCACCGTGTCATCCGTCACGATCCGCACGGGCCAGTCGCGCGTCTCCCCGACGTTGGCGTTCAGAAAAGACTCCAGCGCGCCGGCTGCCCGCGCGATGGCGATGAGAGCCACGCGTTCGGCCAGCAAGGTGCGTAAAGCGTCGGCGTGCATCCGATTCGCAGGCACATCGGCGGCGGGCAACTGCCCGGTTTCGAGCAAATCTTCCGTCAGGCACACGACTTTCGTGAGCCGCGCCACTGCCATCGTTTCCCGGTCGCCTGCAATCATGCGGAAACCCTCCGCAGGCGATCCTTGGCCTTCTCGAACTGGGGATAGCACTCCGCCAGATCAATGACCTTTCTCAGATCCCAGCTCGGCCGCATCGCCCTCTGGCGATTGTTCCACGAGGAGCATTGTTCGACGCTGAGGAGGAGGGCTCGCTCGCGCTCCGTCAGCCGAGAGAGCAACCCTTTCCACGCGAGGCCGCTCCGGCGCTGCAAGAGGCCAATCAATTTGCGAAGTTTTGCGCCGCTCACGCCCAGCTGGCGGGCCAGCGAATCCGTGGATTCGCCCCGCGCGTGCAGCGAGCGATAAAATTCCGTCAGGGGCTGGGGCTTGATGCCGCTCACGCGTTTTTCCCCCTGAATTCGTTTTTCGACACCCTCGTTCCCGGCGCCACCGGCGCGGCCGGCCGGCCCGGGTTCACCCCTTCGTCCGCGCCGATCTCCCGGAAACGCAGGTAGGGCTTTTGAAACCAGGTGCGGCAGATGCCGCGCACGCCGTTGCGCCGTTTGTCCTGCACGATCCATGTCTCCGGCGTCGTCGCGTCGCCCGCCGATTGATCCGCGCCCCGGCAGTCCTCCGGGGGCTGATACAGGAACCAAACCACGTCCGCCGCGTGATACATCGACTGGCTCTCGCGCAGGTCGCCGCGGTTCGGCATCCGGTGAATGATCTTGTCGTTCTCGTCGCGCTGCACTTTCCGCATCTCGCGCAGGCCGGATTCGTTCAGCTGCGCACCCGCCACCGTCACGCAGCCCAGCTCGCGTTGCAGCGCCTGCCAGCCGTTGCTGACCTCGGCCACTTCCTGCTCGCGCGAGTTACAGCGTTTCTCCGTCCCGACGAGTTGCAAATAGTCGAGCGCGATCAGGTGCGGAGTGCCGTGCTGCATCGCCCAGCGGCGCGCGTGCAACCCGACCTCCTCGATCTTCCGCAGCGACATCCCGGGCTCGTGCTGAAACACGAACAGGCGCTTGTCCGCCAGCTCCGCCAGTTCCTCGCAGCAGTCGTCTAATTTCTTCAACAGGTCCGCCGGGGTGCGTTTCAAAAGCAACAGGTTCACCCCCGCCCAGCTCGCCGCCAGCGCGCGCACAAAACCTTTCACCGTCGTCTCCAGCGTGTAAACCACCACGCGCTGGCCCGAGATCAACGCCTGCCCGGCCAACTGGCGCATCAACACGCTCTTGCCGTGCGAGGATCCGCCCCCGATAAGCACGTTGTGATCCTCCTCCAGGCTGCCGAGCGGACGCAGGCACCCGTCCTTGTCGAGGCCGTCGAACGCGTTGAATCCCGTCCAAATCCAGCCCGCGCGGTCCTCGCCACCCGCCGCCCGTAGTTTCACGTCGGCGCGGACTTCCGCGATGCGCTTTTCGAGGGTATACACGTCGCCCCGGCCGCCCGCCGAGAGTCGGCCGAGTGCCTTTTCAAACCACACCACGTGCGGCGAGAGGAATTCCGCCAGCGGTTCGCCCGAAAACGCGTAAACCTCCTCCACCAGCCCGGTGCCCTTGAGGATAATTTGGCGCAAAATCCAAAGTTCCCGAACCTTTGCCAGGAAGAAACCCGCCTGCGCCGTCGTGGGGATGCGGCTACTGACCTGCGCGAGGAACGTGTAGCCCCCCACGGCATCGAGCAGCTTCTTGGTTTTCAGATGCTCCGCGACGCACGCCACGTCCGTCGGTTGCTGAGCCGCGTAGAGTTCAGCCAAGGCCTCGAAAATGAGCCCGTGGCCCGCGAGATAAAACGACTCGGGGGCGATGCGCGCGGCCGCGCAGCGCGGCATCAGGTCGGCCCCGTCGAGCAGGCAGCACGAAAGCAAATACTCCTCGGCCTCCAGGCTGTGCGGGGGCGTGCGCCCCACGAAGGGCAGCCCCACCAAGCCTGGCTTGGCGCGGCGTTTCTCCGGGCGTTCCGGCGCGGGACTTTGGGCGGATGGTTCGTTCATGGGAGGTTAGTTCACGACGGCAAGGCCGCCGGTGTGGGCATTGGGTTTGGCGGGGTCGAATGGCTCCGTGGCGCCGCCGAAACGTTTTTTTCCCAGCGGGGAAAGCGGCTCGACAATGCACTCTCGCCACCTGCCCAACAGCGCCTGCCAGTCCGGTTTTTCCCCGGCGGGCACGCGCCAGCGGCGCGCGAGGTTGTATTCGAAAAACCGGCGGCATTCCTCCTCTGAAACTCCGAGGGAGGCTCCGTAGCTGATGACGGATTCTACGGAGGTGGGCTTCCGTTCTTTACGAGCAACTGTCGTTGTCGTCGGTTGCGCAGCCTCTGCGCCGTCCACGACTACGACTCCGCATACGCCTCCGACTACGTCTACGCCTCCGACTAAGTGAACGCCCGTTAACGGTTGCTTAGCATCTGCTGGGCAAAACGGCGTGTTAACAAATGTTTTCAACTGCTTAGCATCCGGGCACGGATACTTGCTCTCGCTGCGCGTCTGCTGTCTGAATTCCAGTAATTGGAGAAAAACCTTCCCGTCGGAAAGGTAGGTGAACACGAGCCGAGCCCGAACGGTGGCATTCAAAAGCTCGGCGATTTTCGCCTCGTTTTTTGCGTCCAGCTTCAAGGGATACAAATGGGCGCGCAGCAGCGAGGTGTTGGCCTCGTAGCGGCCGTAGTCGTCCACCCTCGACATCAGTCGGCGGTAGAAATTTTCCTCTTCTTCGGACAGGCGGTTGACGCGCTGGCTTTCTAGGATTCCTTCTCGGATTAGACGGGTGGGCATCGGGGTTAAATGAGTGGAAAGTTTTTCTGCTCGGGCGGGCGGCGGCGGCGCAGCTCGGCGGCCATCCAGTTGCCGTCACCGAGATCTGGCGCGTGAACGAGGATTTTGTGGATCAACTCGAACAAGCCCGGAAAGTAGGGCGTCTCCTTCAGCCATTTCCCGTAGCCGGTGACGCTCTTGTGCGAGGGATAAACCGGCCGAGCCGCTCCCGTGTCATCCGTCCATAGAAAATCGGGCGGCAGTGGGTTTACGGTGAGATAATCCACGGTATCCTTGGTCTCCCAAGGCTGGTAGTCGGGAAGCAGGGCTGGGGTTTCCATGGTTACCATCTTCCCCGGCTCCTTGGCAGCGGTTGGGCGAGTTCCCAGAGGTCGGCCTGCACGAACGCACAACGCAGCGTCATGCCGGGCAGGATGCGGGTGCTGTCCTTCACGCGCACGCGCACCAGCGCGTCGCCGAGACGCGCGAAAACGATGCGGCGGTTTCGCGGCTTTTTTTCACAAATCAATTCCCGGTGGTCGCCCGGCTCCGGCGCGAGGGGATGAACGGACGCATCCGCGCCTTCCGATTTTTTTTTGGTCAAAACCACGTTCAGCCGGGCCAGCAGGCGGTCGCGGCCGGCCGTGGAGTAGCGCACCGTGCCCTGAACGTGCTGCCAGTCTTGGCCCCGGATTAAATCCGCGCCTCGCACTTCCCGCACCAGCGCCCGCGCAAGGCCCAGTGAAGTCACGATCTCGGCTTCTGGCAGCGTGAATTCCTCTGCGGTCATAAAACCCCCTTTTTGCTGAAAAGTCTCCGCATCCCAATGCGTATGCCCAATAGCCCCCCCCCGTCGTGCCCGGCACCCCCTCCCCCCCTACCCACGCGCTGCAACACCCCGGCCGACACCAAGCCAACCAGCGTCGCCCGTGAAAGCTCAGGCACCCTGGGCGACGTCAATCCCCTCTCTTTTGCCCTCAATAATGACCATAGTGGAATGTATTTCATAGGTGTTAGCAGGTGATTTACTGTCACTTGACCGACCCTTGATTGATCTCGATGGCCAGCGTCGAAGAGCCCTCGCCGAGCACGCCATTTTGCGCCGGAATCTCCCCAGCCAAACCGGTTCCCGTGATGTTCTTGGCCTCAGCCACGGCATCGGCGATGAAACGCAGATAATCGTCGTGGCTGGCGGCCGGCGCGGCCTTGCCCAGCTCCATGCGACTTGTGGCACCGCCGAGCAGCAGCTGCGCGTTCTGGACCGCGATGCCGTGGACGATGGCAAGGTCGCGCATCGACGTCTTCCGCCTCCATTCGGGATCCGCGAGCAGATCGCGGATGGCCTCAGCGGTCAGAGCGGCAATATCCATGCCGAGCCGCCCGATGCGGTCGCGTAGCGTCTCTATTGGCGTGCCCTCGCGCAGGCTAATCGCGCAGACAGTATTCACGCTCACACCGCAGATTTCACTTACTTCGCGGTAGGGTATAGCGCGCGCCAACAGAGCGGCGATGGCTTGATACAGCCGTGGATTCGTGGAAAAAATTCGCTCGGCCGTGAAGCGCGAGTAAAGGATTTCGCCCGGTTCGTAGGCGGCCGGAGGCAGGCCGGCTCCATCCACATCGATGAGGTGCAGTTGGGCGCTGCTGCCCAGAATCAGT
>JANYBX010000220.1 GCA_025360615.1 Opitutia bacterium | reverse complement strand
GTGGCCGTTGCGCTCAAGGATGTAGAGATTGCCGTGGTGATCGGGCGCGACCGCGCGCGGGTCCACCAGCGGCGCATCGACTGCGAGGGCCCCGTCAGCCGGAACACCTTTCTTGCCGTTGCCCGCGACGACTCGACTACGCCCTGTCTTCAAATCCAGCTCATGCACGCGCGTCAGATCGGCGATGTAGAGCTTCGTGCCAGTGAAATCCACTGCGATGCAGTAGGGACCGGCGCGGTGCGCCTCAGCTACGGGCACGCTAAAGCCGGGCACAGTCGTCACGCGACCAGCCGTCAAATCCACGCGACGCACGCGGCCATTCCACGTGTCGCCGATCAGCACGCTGCCGTCGGGCAGCATCGCGAGATTGTGCGGGCCATCGAACTGCGCCGTGAGCGGCGGGCCGCCGTCGCCCGAATCGCCCGACGCAGACTGGCCGGCGACGTGGGTGAGCCCACCTTTCTCATCCACCCGCAGTAAACGACTGCCGGTAAACTCGACGATGAGCAGTCGGCCAGCCGCGTCGAAACCGAGGCCAAACGGCTCGGTGAGTTTTGCCTCCGTGGACGCGATGTCGGTCTCATTTTTCGGCCCGCCGGCGACGAGCACGATCCGCTCCGCCCGCGCGACCATCGCGAGGCCACCAAAGCAGCACGTGAGCAAAAACACCGCGGGGAAATAATTCATGGTGCGTCGGCCGACATCTGATCCGCAAATGGCGGCCCGTCGCAAGCACGGCCACGGACCGACGCGGGCGTTCAGTCCGAGTTCCGTTCGACAAATCGCGTGCAACCGCCTCTCTGTGCAGCAATCGTCTTCCGCGCCGCATGCCCGACCATCCGCCCATCGCACCCGCTCCGTCCCGTCGTCAGGACGTGATGTTGGCGTCGGTCCTCTTTGCGCTCACCGCCCTCGTTTTCTGGCCGGCCCTGCGCTGGCTCGCGACGCAGACGTTTGCCCGCGAGCAGTTGAAGCAGTCGTTCTTCATCGTCGTGCTCGCGGGCTTTTGGATCGCCTGGGAAAAACGCCGCGTGCTGCGCCTCGACCTGCAGTTGTCCAATGTGACGCTCGGCTGGATGGCCTCCTCCTACGCCCTCGCCTTCGGAGCGCTCGGCTTGAGAAATCCGCTGCTCTTCCTCGCCGGCATGGTGGCGGCCGCCGGCGGCATGGTGAACTACGTTTTCGGCCGGCAGGCTTTCCGGCGCACGCTGCCGCTGCTCAGCGTGTTTGCCTTACTGATCCTGTGCGTGCTGCTTTTTCCCGTGCTCGACTGGCCGCTGCGCCAGTTGGCGGGCGTCGAGGCCGCGCGGTTGTTGCAGTCGCTCGGCCTCGCGCCCCACATCGCCGTCTCGACCGCCGATGCGGATGTGAAACTTCTGCTGACCACCGGCAAGGAAACCTTCCTCGTCGCCACCGAGTGCAACGGCTTCGGCTTGATCACCTCGAGCCTCCTGCTCGGTCTCATCCGCCTCCTCTACCAACGCACCGCGGGGCTGTGGTTCGCCGTCCTCCTGCCGCTCTGCGTGGTGGCGGCGTTTGTTTTTAATTTCCTGCGCATCTCCGCGATCATCCTGCTCGCCCCCCATTTTCCCGGGCACTACCACGCGTTGCACGAAACCGCCGGCATCGTGGCCCTCTACTCCGGACTCGGCACCGTGTGGTGGATCACCGGCCGCCCCGCCAAACCGGCGCCGGTGGCCGCATAACCGGCCTCAGCCCCGCCGAATCTCCGGCACTTCCACGACTCGCACTCCATCGGCGGGCCCACCCGAGCGCCCGGATCATTTGCGCGAGCGTGACGAAACCCAGCCGCTCCCCCGCCGACATCCAGCGCACACCGCACCCACGGGCGCGAACCCGCCAGCCACATCCGCATCAGCGCCCCGCACCCGGCGGACGCATCAAGGCCCGCCTGCGCTCGTGCCGGCCGCTCGCGTATTTTCCCGGTGAACGCGGAAGGCGCCCTAAAGCTGCGAGCGAAACATCCCGCAAAAATAGTCCACCGCTTTTTGCCACGCCGGCCGCGCCTCGAATTCCGCCAGGCTCAGCACCCTCGATTTCCGGCGGTCGTCCTCGAAAATCCTCCGGTGCTCGGCCGCCACGGTCCGGTCGAGGATGTTAAGGTTCACCTCGTCGTTGATGCTGAAGGAGCGGTTGTCGAAATTCGAGGAACCCACCGAGACGAAGATCTCGTCCACGATGATTGTTTTGCAGTGAAACATCGCCGGTTCGTATTGGTAAAATTTTACGCCGGCGGCCAGCAGCCTTCCCCAGCGCGAGCGCGAGGCGGCGCGGCCGAAGCGCGAATCGTTGATCGCGGGCACGATCACCTGCACGTCCACCCCGCGCCGCACCGCCGCCAGCAACATTTCGATGGCGAGATCGTCGGGCACAAAGTAAGCGTGCGAAATCCGGATCGTTTTTCGCGCGGAGGCGATGGCCAGCAGATGGGAGATGCGCGTGTTTTCCGGAGCCTCCCCGGGGCCGCTCTTGAAACACTGCGCCAGACTCGCGCCGCGGTGCGGTTCATCCGGAAAATAATCGGGCCCCACCAGTAGCCGCCCCGTCGTCTGCAGCCAGTTCGTCGCAAACACGGCCTGCATCTGCCTCACCACCGGACCTTCGACGCGCACGACGGTCTCCCGCCATTGCTTGGGCGAGTCGCCATTCCCCAGCCAATGGTCGTCGATGCACATGCCGCCGGTGAAACCAACGCGGCCGTCGATCATGAGGAGCTTGCGATGCGTGCGATGATTGATGTTCGGCTTAAGCTCATACCAATGCTCCCGCCCGTAGGTTAAAAATTCCACGCCGTCGTGTTTCATCCGCCGCATGTCGTCGTGGCTCAGCTTCAGCGTGCCCATGCCGTCCACCAGCACGTGGACTTTCACGCCGTGCCGCGCCCGCTCCGTCAGCGCCTCGATAAACCACTCGCTCACTTTTCCCGGTGCCCAGATGTAAGTCTCGAACGTGATGTTCTTCTTCGCCTCGCGAATCGACTTTAGCATCACGGGAAAAAAAATATCCCCGTTGACCATCGTCTCGATGGTGTTTCCCCGCATCATCTCGGCGCCCAGCAGCGGCCCGATGCTCGAGGCAAACGCAGGCTCTTCCGGCCCGTAGGAAACTTCCACGGGCTGAGCGAGGATGCGGGCCGAGGTGAGCCAAAAATACCCTCCGGCCGCGACTAGGATGCCGGCCCCGATCACCACCCATAATTTCACCCGCGCCCGTCCCTCCGTATTCGCGCGGGTGGCGTGGGTCTTCGCCGTGGCAAGCGGGCGTGGCTTGCGCCGAAGGTAGGCGATTCTGGCGAACAGGCCGGTCATGCGAATGGGAAAAGCAGGAGGGATTTGCCGGTTTCATCCGCGACGCGGTGAGTGGTCATGACGGCGGCATTCTGGACCATACCCGGGCCACTCCGGTTCCTTATGACCGCCCAACGCACCCGGCCCGCGCCACCCCGCCCCTCTTTTGCGGTCTGTTTCTACCGGCTGCTCTCGTCCCGAAAAAACGGCGGTCATCAATCATTGTCCCGCTTCCTTTCCCGCGTGCTCACAA
>JANYBX010000020.1 GCA_025360615.1 Opitutia bacterium | reverse complement strand
CGACAATTTTGCCTCCAGCAGCCGCATCGACCAGCGAACTCACAGCCGGGAGAATATCGGTCGCACGGGCGTAATTGACGATGAAGACCTCCGTAGTGGCCGGCTCTTGGGTGAGACTTTCATTGCTCACCACCTTGATGATATTGCCCTCCTCGATGTAGGTGAAGCCGACGGGAGACAGCACGCTTTGAAAAATCTGGCGCCAAGTTACATCGCGCAACTTGATCGTGGCTTTGCCTTGGAGGGTTTCGGGAATGATGATGTTGAGTTCGAAGAGATCGGCGACATTGCGCAAAATGTTGCGGATGTCCTCCTCGGGGAAATCCACCGACAGGGTGTCACGACCGGTGGAATCCTTGCTTTTTGTGGCGTTACCGTGCGCATCGCCATCCTTGATGGTGATCTCGGGTGCCGCCGGTGCCGGTGCGGCTGGTTTCTCTGAGACGGGAGCCCCCGCAGGTTCCTTGGCGGCTGGTGCGGTCGAAGGTGCAGCCGGCTGAGCCGCGACAGACGCGGCGGATACCATGACAAGCAGCGCGGAGGCGGCGGTCAGGAGGAGTGGACGAGTTCTCATGGGACTACTTTCCTGCTTTGTTAATGGGCCGGATGATTTCCTCGCGGTTATAACGGAGGGTGAAAGTGGTGCGGTCGATGGCGGTCAATTCGAGGGGATAATCAACGCCCGAATAGGTGACGGTGAATTTCGTGCCAATTTTCACGTATTTCTTGCCAAGCGAGAGCACCGGTTCGCCGCTGGGCGTGATAATGGTTCCGTAGGTTACGATTTTGCTCGCGATCGTCTCAAGCAACTCACGGTCGTTCGGCGCGCGCGTCGCCGCCGTCTGATGCGCGGCCTTCGCGGCGGCGAGCACCGCCGCGCGTTCGTCGGCATCGGCCTGGCCAAAACCAGAGGGGTCGAAAGGATTAATCTTGGCCGCAGCGAGCGGCTCCACGGCATGCTGCTTGGCGAGATAGCTTGCCGTCTCCATTAGAGCCTTGCGTTTGTCCGGGGGGGCGATGTCGAAAGCCGATTTCTCAGCAGCGCATACAAGCCCGGCCCCGCAAATAACACCGACGGCTGATAAAAAACAGAAGAGGCGTGTGTTCATGGCAATCCGAGAAGTTCGAGGCTGAGGCCGAGGGTCATGCTGCGTGCTTGACCCGTATCCACTCCCGCGACGCCCCCGGCACCAAGCGTGCAGCTGAGGACACGACTGAAGTGAGTGCCGTTTTCGACGCGACGCAGAAATTCAACCACCGACGTATAGTCGCCCTGCACCGAGACGGAAAATGCCACCGGCAGGAGGGCTTGTTTTGCCGCCGTCGTCGCGAGCCCCTGCTGGGTCAGTTGATTGACGGTCATCTTCACCCCGGTGTCCGTTTCGAGCTTGTAGAAATACTGCAGATTTTGCGCAAGCTGGCTGACACGCACAAAACGGGCCTCGATATCCTGATTGGCTGCCACGACCATCTCGTAGTTTTCTTTGAGCTGCGACGAATAGTTAAGGTTGGTCGCGTAGCGTTCGCTCAGCGCCGTTTTCTCCGCGAGTTCAGCTTCGGCCGTTGCGAGCGCATCGCCGCGATAAAAGATCCATAGCGCCGCCACTAAGCTCAAGGCCACGCAAACGGAGCTGAGTGGATTCTTTTTCAGGAATGCGACGAGTTGCTGCCCTTTCATGGTTTTTTGGCCTCCTTTAGCGGCGTGGCCCGGAATTTCAGAAACAATTCCACGACCACGCGGTTGTTGCTTGGATTGCGATTCAGGCTTTTCAGCGCGATATCTTCGAAACGGGCGACGATAAATGGATCGTTTTTCAACTGCTCGATATAGGCCGAGGCATAGCCCGTCGCCTGATCCGGCGCGCCGCGAATCGTCCCCCGCAGGGCAAGACCGTTGCTCCGCACGTCGAAATTATCCAATGCCAGATTTCTAGGGAGCTTCGTCGCGAAATGAAACAGCAGTTCCGAGATGACCGGTTTCGACTTAACAAAGGTGTTCACCTCCACGATTCGCGCCTCTTCCGTCTGAAATTTCTTATAAAGGGCCACGTTCTGATCGCTACCTTTTTTGTCGTGATCAATCTGGCGCTGCCGATCATCGCTTTGGCGGTTCACGGCATACACCTGCCATTCGCTCTTGGCCAAAAGCATCAGGAGTATCAGCAGAATGCTGATCGCGGCACCGTTGACGAAAAATGCCGTACGCACGACCTTGATGTCCGGCAACCGCTCGTAGTTGCGGAAATCCGGGTGCCAAGGCGGCACCAAGGACACCTCCGGTTCACTTTTTTTCTTCAGTCGCGGCAGCATGGGCGGGTGAATAAAAGGCCATCAAACTGAGCAAACCAAGCCAACGGCTTTCCTGCACGGTCTTCGCCGCGCTCTCGGAAAGGGAGATCTGATGCTCCTTCAGCCAGGCGGCTGGTTCCAGCTTCAGGGCGCCGAGACCGAGGCTCGTCGCGATCGCCGTCTCCAGCCAACCGAGCTTGGGCAACAGCTGGGTGCAAATCACCTGGCCCACGGACTGGCCGGTTTGCACCTCATAAAAACCAATGGAGGACTGAAGTTCCTTCAGCAGACGCTTGATCAACAATGGACCCATGCCCGTGAAATCAAACGTGTTTGAATAGAACAGCCGGCGCGCGGCCTCCTCGTCCTTCAGGCCAAGTTCCTTTTGCACGACCGGCACCATCGAATCAAGTCCCTGGGGGATCGGTCGCGACGCCTCCACGCCATTGGCAGAAACGATAAATGACTGCGTCGCCTCGATGCCGATCTCCAGAACCAACGTCGGCGTTCTTGTTTTAGTCCCGATGAGATGATTCGTCAGGGCTCCCAAGGTGGAAAGGCTGCCCAGCTCGATCGCCAGGGGATATACTCCCGCTTCCAACAACGCGTCCTGAGTGCTGTTCAAATCGGCGACGGGCAAGCCACAAAAAATGGCCTCCTTTAAGGTGGACTTGCCCAAATCATAGTCGGCCCCGTCCGTGGCATTGATGATGTGAACGATAAATTTGTCGCGCTCAATCCTCAGCTGCTGCGAGAGCACTTCGTTGATATATTCCGGCTCTTTCAGTCTTTTGACCTCGAGCGAGTGCCTCCTCAATAGACCCTTTTTCGGATAAATTCCAACGGTCGCCTGCATATACCCACCCGATGATTTCTTCGCTTGAAGTTGCGTTACCGCCTCCTTGAAAGCCGCCGCGTCTCCCGCTTTGCACTCGCGAACTTCCTCGATGGTGAAGGGAGCCTCGGTCGAGGAGGTGCGCGCCATCATCACGGCGTGATCATTCACATCGATGAAGAAACCTTTTGATTTCCGGGATAAAAACATGCGTTCGCTCAGGCGGGGGAAAGTGATTGCGGCTGATGATGCAAACGCTCAACGCACTCGGCAGCAGGGGATCGGCGCCAATAATTGCACATCGGATATGCGAGGAATTTCAATTCGACCTCCAATGACAAGCTCAATCCACGATCTTACACGCACGCTGCCGGCCATTTACCATTTCTTAAACGGCCATTCAAACTACTGCAAATCATGAGCAAATATTCGCCCTAAAGACTAGAAACAGTGGCAGTCATTTTCGGTCATCGCAAAAAAACCCGCCGCAAATTTTTGCGGCGGGCGGCGTAAAATGGAGGTGGCGACGGAGGAAACTTACTTCTGCCACGTGCGCTTCTTGTGGCGATTCGACTTCAAGCGCTTCCGACGCTTGTGCTTGTTCATCTTCAGACGACGTTTCTTTTTCAGGTTGCCCATGGTGCTTGAGAGTTGGTGAAGGGGCAACGTGCGAGCCGCCCGCCCCGCTGTAAAGCCCGAATTTAGCCTTCCGCTCGGGGCACTACGACTCGTCGGAGCGCCCTCGTAAAGACGAGTTCGCAGGCAATCAGCTCGTCGTCGAGATTCGTGAGCACCGCCGCCACCCGGCGATACAAATTCAACTGCGCCGAATGCCGATCCACGGCCGCCGCCACGTCGCCCTCATCCGCCAGCCGGTCCGTTTTGAAATCAAACACGGTCGCCCGCACCGCCCGCCCGCCCGCACCGCGCTCGACCAACACGCGATCAAACACTCCCGTCACCCACGCGCCATCGAGCACGATTTCAAACGCCCGCTCACGCCACACCTCGGCCAGGTTGGCGCCGCTCGGGCGGGCCCACACGCTCGCGAACACCGGTGCGCTCAGACATGCGAGCGCCAGTTCGCCTGCCGCCCCGCGCACCGCCCACGTCGCCGCCCGACGCCCGGCCTCGCCCGTATCAGCCCACTCAACCTCGGCAAACAACCCGTGCATGGCCGTTCCGAAATCCGCCGCCGCGCCCCCCAGCGCAAAAATCTGCGCCGCTCCCAACTCGCCGGTCTTTTCATCCGACGCTCTTCGCGATGGCAACCGGTCCGATTTTCTCACTCTCGTCGGATCAAGCCGCTTCATCTCCACCTCAGCCCGCGTCACCCCTGGCGGCACCGCGACGCGCGTATGCCAGTCCGCATCCCCGTCGGCAAACGCCCCCGCCAATTCCAATTTTCCCACGCGCACCGTTTCGCTTTCCTCACCCAAAGTCTCCGCCAGCAGCTTTGGGAAATTCCGCGACGTCGATTTGCCCGGCGGCTTCGTGACGAGATACATCGCCCGCTTCGCCCGCGTCATCGCCACATAAAGCAGCGACAAGTTTTCATAACACGCGTCGGATTCCGCCGCACGCACGTGCGCCGCCAGCACCGCATCCTGCTCGGAGAAAAGTTTTCCCGGCAGATCCAGCACCCACTCCACCGAGCGATCCGCCGCCCGTTGCACCGCGAGCCCCTCGCGCCGCCCGTCGAGCTTCGTGCCCTCGAGGTCCGGCAAAATCACCACGTCGAAGCCGAGCCCCTTCGCCTTGTGCACCGTCATCACGCGCACCACCGCCGCCGTGTCCGCCTCACGCACCGTGTGTCGTTCCATGAACTGAATAAACTCCGCGGCCTCCCGGCTGCCTGTCGCGTCGAACAACCCCGCCGCCGCCGTAAACTGCCTCGCTCGCTCGCGGCTAAAAATATCCTCCGCGTCCAAACGCACCTCCAGCCGCCGCCGCCAAACATCCATCGTGCGCTCAAAACCCTCCGCGTGAATCTGCCCGAGCACCCGTCGCGTCAGTTCCTCAGGTTCCACCACGCCCTCCGCCGCCAGCACCGCGCCCAGCGGCGTCATGCTCAGATGCCCGCGCGCGAGCGTGTCTCCCGGATGTGCCGCCGCTTTCACGAGCGCGAGCAGCGCGGCGCCGAGCGGATTGTCCGTGCAGACGTGCAAATCCGATTCCGCCAGCGCGGGCACCCCGCCCTCACGCCGGAGATATTCCGCGAGCCGCGCCGCCGTGTCATTTTTCTGCACGAGCACCGCGCACGTGAGTCCGCGCTCGATCGGCTCGATCTCGTGCAAAAGTTTTAACGCCGTCGCAAAACGCCCCTCCTCATCCTCCGCGTGGAGCAGCGCGGCGTGCCCGCCCAGCTGCGGCTTAGCCGAGGCGTGGTCGCGCCACTCGCGATTCCACGCCGCCGACGCCGCGCCGGGAAACAACTCCGCGATCTCTGCCGCTCCGCCAAACACCGCGTTGATCATCGCGATCACCGGCGGACCCGAGCGATACGAATCCACCAAATGCTCCTCCGCAATCACGCCCGGTCGCGCCGCGTTGTAGTGGTTAAAAATCTCGCGGAACAGCCGCGGATCACCGCCGCGCCACGCGTAAATCGCCTGCTTCACATCCCCGACATAGAAAAAACTCCGCGCCCCCGACGCGTCCTGCACCGCCTCGTCGATCAAGTTCTTCAACACCGACCACTGCCCGAAGCTCGTGTCCTGAAATTCGTCGAGCAACCAGTGGTCGGTTTCCGCATCGAGCCGGAAGTCGATGAACAACCGGCTCTCGTCCACCGCCTCGCGCGATAACATGCGCGCCCCACCCTCGCCCGGCGCGAGCAACCGCTGCACATCGCCAAACGTGAGCTTCCCCGCCCGCCGCACCGCGTCGTGATAAACCGCTTCGTAGCCGCTCAACACCGCATAAATTCCCCGCGTCATCTCCAACCGCCGCGCCAGCTCCGCACCGATGATCGCCTCCAACAATTGCCGCAACGCTTCGCTCGCCGCCGCCGGCAGCGCGTGCTTTTTCCGCTCGACCATGATTTCCGTCAGCTCCGGCCGGGCCTTGAGCGCGTTCTTGAAAAGATAATCCAACGCTTCCCCCATCGGTGCGCCCGGCGACCACTCCGCCAGTTCCAAGAAAAACGCCTCCCAGCGCGCGCGTTGTTTTTCATTCAACTCCACCGTCGTCAGCGCCGCGCGCAATGCCTTCGTCGCTGCCGCGCGCTGCTCCACCGCCTCCAGCCACTCACGACTCCCCGGCCAGATCTGCTGCGCATTTCCCCAAACATCTCGCTCCGATGCCGCGAGAAAAATTTCCTGGTGCTGGTCAATGAAACGGTCGAGCTGCGCACCGAGCCGCTTTTCGTCCGCCCCAAATGTCGCGCGCTTAAACGCCTCGATGAATTCCCGCTGCGCGTCGCCGAGTTCGCCCGTGCGCTCGAACATCCGCCGCAAAACCCGCCCGCGTTCCATCCGCGCCGCGTGCTCCTGCAAAATCTCAAACTCACCCGCGAGCCCCAGCTCCAGCGGAAAATTCCGCGCCACTCGCGCGAAAAATCCATCGAACGTCCCGAGCCGCAGCCGGTGCATCGCGTCCGCCACCGCCCGCAGCAGCTTCAGAAAATCCGCCGCGCCCAGCGCCGGCACGCCGATCTCCCCCGCCAGCTGCGCCGCGTCGCCCGGCTCACTCGCGGCGCGCGCCAGCTTGTTCAAAATTTCGTCGAAGAATTCTCCCGCCGCCTTGCGCGTAAACGTCAGCGCCACGATCCGCTCCGGCTTCGCCCCCAGCGCCAGCAGTCGCACGAAACGATTCGTGAGTGCGTAGGTTTTTCCCGATCCCGCCGAGGCGAGGATCATCACGTGGCCGATCACCGTGCTCATGGTGAAACCTCCGCTTCTTTCCACGCCACGCTCTCGGCCACGCCGTGGTGAAACAGCGCCGCGAAATCGTCGTAATCGGGCCGCACATTTTCGTTCGGCGGCCAAAATTCCCCCGCGCGAATCGCCGCCGCCACGCCCTCCGCGCAGTGCCACGCCGACTCCGCCAGCCCGCGCGTGTAGTCATCCCAGCGCGCGATGCCCGTCTCGGTCGAAGCCTTCGGCAGGTTAAAATACCCGCACTCGATCTCACCGGGAAACTCCGCCGCGAGCGCCCGGAGATAGAGCGGCAGTTGCAGGTCGCACCACACTTGCTCGCGCTCGCCATGAAAAAACCGTGCGAACTCCGGCGCTGTCTCCTCGCGCCGCGCCGTGCGCAGATGCGTCTCCCACGGCTGCACCGGCCGGTCCGAGGTTTTGTAATCGAGCACGCGAATCGCGCCGGTGTGCTCGTGCCGGTCGATGCGGTCGATCTTGCCGCTCACCGCGAGTCCGCCCACATCGAGGAGAAATTTTTGTTCAACGCTCACGATCACCCAGCCCTCGGCGCGCGTCTGCGCCTGCACGTCAGCAGCGCGTGAAAGCCGCTGCCGGGCCGACTCGAGCTGCACGACGAGCGGCAGCGTAAGTTCACGGCCGAAACGTCCCATCGCCTCCGCCTCGAGCGCATTGAGCAGAAACTCGCGCAGCACGTTCGCGTCGGTGCAGTCGCGCAGCGCGGGTTCGTGGCCCATCGCTTCGAGCGCCGCGTGGCACAGCGTGCCGAAGTCCATCGCGTCGAGTTCGGTCTTCGCCGGATCGACCGCCTCCATGCGAAGCACCCGCGAAAGATAAAATCGAAACGGGCAGTCGAGCCACGCCCGCAACGCCGTCACCGCCACCCGCTCGGGCGCAGCTACCCGCGGCGGCTGAAGCTGCCACGCGCGCCGCCACGGCGGATTCGCCCGCGCCGACTCCACCGGGCTGAACAAAAATTTAATTCGCTGCGGCAACTCCGCCTCCGCACAGCGCAACAACAGCCGCGAGGGTCGCAGTGGATCGCCCGCCGCCGAGGTCTTGCCGAGCAGCAGGTCGAGCTGGCCGTCTTGCGCCCGACACGCCGCCAGCGCCTGCAACAAATACGCGTCGCGCGCAAACCGCGCCGCGTTCATTTTTAAGCCCAGTCGTTCGCGCAACGACTCCGGCAAAAACGGATCGCCCACCACCGCGTCGGGCACCGCGCCGTCGTTCAAGCCCGCGACCAAGAGATGCGGCGCGTCTTCCCAGAGAAGTTCGAGCCAGCCTTGGAACTCGATCGCGCCGGCGGGTTTTTCGTCGGCGCGCGTGCCCTCGCCGTAGAGCCGCAGCGCCACGTCCCACCACTCGGCGTTCGTCACGTCGTCGAACCGCACCGCCACTTCCTGAATCTCGCGCATCACCCCGGCCCACGCTTTCGCGGCCTCGGCGCCGAGTGCATCCGCCGGCCGGGCGAGATCGAATTTTCGCTCGGCAAAAATCACCCCGAGCGCCGCCACCGCGTTTTCAGGAAACGCCCCCACTCTCAGCATCGCCCGCAACTCCGCGACCGCCGCCAATCCCCCGCTGCCCGGCGCGTGCCGACGCGCCTCCGCCAGATCCGGCGGCAGGTGCCGCGCGTGCAATTCATCCAGCTCCTTCAAAAAACGCGCCGAGGAAAAACCCTCCCCGTTGCGCGCGCGGAGAAATTCCAAAAAATCCGGACACCGCGCGAGCGTCCCGACTGCCGCGAACGAATCCTCCCGCGCCAGCCCCGCGAGCGCGGCGAGTAGTTGATAAAGCCCGTCGCCGTGACGCGACCGGCCCTCGGGGTTGAACCCCACGAGACCGGTCTGGCGAAATCCCGTTTCGAGGAACGGCAATACTTCGCCATCGGCCACGCCTACTCCAAGCACGCCCTCGCCAGATTTTCCGTAGCCGCGTGCCACCGCGACCACGCGCTCCGCCTGCGCGGCCGGATCGGCGCAGAGTTGCACGCGCTGTTCGAATTCCGGCAGCTCGAATTCACGCCCCGTCCACGCCACGGCCAGCGCCCGACCCCACGTGTCGAACGCCGCCGCCTCCGCCGCCGGCGCGAAGACAACCACGTCCACCGGCCCGGTCTGCGCGTGAGCGGCGAGCGCGAGCAACGCGAGCGGCAGCGGGTCGGGCGTGCCGAGCACGACGATGCGCTCAATACCCGCCGGCAAAACCGGCGCGTGCGCGTGCGCGATCTTGGCGGCCTGCGCGTCGCGCAGCTCCAGCGCGGCCAGTTGCTTCGCGTGCAAGCGCTCCAGCTCGGCGATCTGGACCCAGCGCTCCGCTTCGGGAAAATTTTCTCCCGCTTTCCTCGCCACATCCGCCAATCGCAGCCCCGCCTCGGCGAGCGTGCCCTGGAGCCGGGAAAATTCCTGCGCGAGTCGCAGCGCCCACGCGAAATTGCGCTCGGGCGGATCGACCGGAAACACGTTGCGAAAATGCTCGAGCTCGAGCGCTCGGAAAACCTCCGTCCACGCGAGCAGCGATTCTAATCGCGAAGCCGTACCCGCAGCAGAATCGGGCGCGATCAACCCGTCCGGCGTGAAGACCCGCGGTGGAAACGCGGCCTGCCCGCGCGTCGCCGCGTGCGCCGCGATCGCCTCCCGCAGTCGTCGCCCTGACTGCTTCGTCGGCACGACGACCAGCAGCGCCGAGAGATCAAGCGGCCCGGCACCTTTCCACTCCCCCGCGAGAAACTCCACAGCCTGCGGAAGCAGCGGACGATCCCACGGGAGAAAATGAAGGCGGGGTGAGTGGGCCACAAGTGAGCCCGGATCAACACGGATGGAAGCGCCCGGCTCAAATCCTATCTGCGGACAACTCCGCCTGTAGGAGCGGCTTCACGCCGCGATGGTTTTATAGCGCGATGGATTGTCGGAATCGCGGCATAAAGCCGCTCCTACAAAAACACAAAAAAGCCCCGCGACTCGGAGGAGTGCGCGGGGCGAAATGGAATTGAATTGGGGCGAGCGCTTAGCTGGCGGCGAGGACGTGCTTCGACACGTGGGCCTTGGCGCGGCTGGCGGCGTTCTTGTGGACGACGCCGGACTTCGTAGCCTTGTCCATCGCGGAGGCGTAGGCGACTCCGAGAGTCTTGGCGGCGGCGGCGTCTTTAGCGACGACGGCGGCCTCGAACTTCTTGTGCAATGTCTTGATGGCGGTCTTGACGCCTCGGTTGCGGGTGGTGAGACGCACGGCTTTGCGTGCGGCTTTGATAGCTGATTTCGTGTTGGCCATGGTCGGTGGGTCGTTTGAGTCGGTCAAAGACTCAAACGAGCGGGGGAGAGTCAAGGGTTTTGTCGGCCAGGTAGTGCCCCTCTGCGCCTTCTCCTTCCCGCTTCCATGAGAAGGCGTGTCGAGAGTTTAGTTTAAAAAGGTTCACCTTTTTCTGGAGCTGGATTGGGGCTCGCGGCGTTCCCGATGCGGTCAGGCTTCC
>JANYBX010000018.1 GCA_025360615.1 Opitutia bacterium | reverse complement strand
ATCGCGGCGTAAAGCCGCTCCTACAGCGGGGAATCATTGCACACCCGTGCGACCAAATTGCTGGGTCTCGAGCGGGGTGCCGACTTCGGAGGATTTCGCGCGACGAGTCGTCGGCGGAATTTTTCCCGCGTGGAGATCGAGCAGGCGCGCATGGGTGACTTTCGCGGCGGCGACGAGTTCGGGGTAGGGACGGTCGGTGACGTCCACCCAGCCGATGTTGTAATTCTCGCCATCGCCGCGCCCGGTCGCCGGCTGGTCGATCCATTGAAACCAGTGCGTGCCAATCACGGCCGGGTGCGCGGCGGCGTTTTCGACGTAGTAGCTGTAAGCCGCGCCGCGCTCCTCCTGGTTCATTGCCATCACGAGGCCCGGCGCCATGCCGCGGCCGGGCACGCCGATGTGAAACTCTCCCAGGAGTAGCGGGAGGCCGGTCAACTTGTGGACGTTGTCGAGGAGTTCCTGCGGGGGCGACCAACGGTATTTGTTCAGGCTGTAAACATCGAAGCCCTTCGCGAGCGCCACGACATAGTCCGGCGGCGTGCCGCCGAATCGGATACCGAGGTTGAGGTGGTTTGGATCGTGTTTCTTCACGGCCGCATTGATGACGGCGAGATAACGCTCAAACGCGCCGAGCACGAGATCGCGCCGACGCTGCGGCGTATCACCCTTGGCCAGCTCTTCCTTGAAGCGTTTTTGCATCTCCGACGCGCCGCCTTCGAGGACAAGATCGACAAATTGGCTCTCGCGTCCCGGCCACGGCGGCTCATTGCCGATAAAATAACCGAGCAGGTAGGCATCGTCTTTGCGCGGCCCGAGCTGGTTCGCCGCCACCGCCTCGACCTGCGCCGTAAACGCATCGGCATACACATCCGGCATGCCCATGATGAGCGGGCCGAATTGAAAACCGCGCAGGCTGATCACGTAGGGTTTGTTCTGCGGCGTATGGTCGAGCGCGTCGCTCAGGCCGGTGCCGTAGGAGGTGTTGAGTCCCCAGGCCTCGAGGCGGCGGGCGGTGAGCTGCGCCCACGCCGGACGCCAGTCGGCACCGAAGCGACGCTGCAGATTCGCGGTGTAGAACGACGCTTGCGCACCCCCGCGCGGTGGCGGCGCACCGGCCGGAAGCGGCGCGGGCGGCGGGATCATGGTGAACATATCCTCCCGGCCCGCGACACGCGTGCCGATGCCGGGGCCGATGCCGTTCACGCCGGTTGAATAAAAAAGATGCCCGTCGGGCGTCACGAACCACCAGCGCCCGTCGATCTGCTCGACGCGAAAAAATCCCGTGGCCTTCGCCTTCGTCGAGGCGAAGCCGCCATAGGCGTCGCGGTCGGGAAACGCCCCTTGCGCGAGCGTCGCGGCTTCGGCGGCCCAAGTTTTTTTCAAGTCGTCTTCGGTGCGTGCCTTGCCCGGCCAGCCGGCGTGGAGGTATTGGCCGAACTCGTCCAGCAATGGCGCGCCGCCCTCGAGAATCGCGTCGCCCGGATCGGTCTTCGCGAGCGTGACCGAGCGAATTTCCAGCGTGGGCGACGGTGTGCCCACGGGGTAGCGCATCACGAAACTGAGCGCCTGCACCTCGGTCGTCGGCCCGTAACCGCCGGACTCGATGTTGATCCAGTAGGAATTGCGCGGCTGGTTCACCGTCGCGGCGAGATCGGAGGCGTTGCCGAGACCCTGCCGGTAAAAACGCAGCGGAATCGACGCGCGCACCCACACGTTGGCGAAGGGATGGATGCGTTTCGAGACGTGCTGCGTGGGTGTCTTCAGCCCGAGTTCAAAGCGCTGGCTCGAAGTCGCGCGAAACTCCAGCACGAGAAAATCGTAGCCGGTCCAGTCGGAGGGCAACTCGGGATTGATTTCCTTGAGCGTCCATTCCAGCGAGGAGACCGGCTGGTCGAAGACGACGGTTTTGGTGGCGGCCGGAACCAGCCGCGCGGTGCCGCACAGGAGAGACAACACGAGTGCTGCCCGAAAACGAATCGCGCAGGCGCGACGACGAAACACGGTGGGGATAATCATGGGGCGAGGGGTGAAACGCGGACCGAAAAAAACGTGCAACAGCCATCCTCACTCCGCCACCGGGAACTGACCTATCAGTCAGATTAGATCCACGCGGGGTGCCGCCCCGCTCTCACCTCACCGCACGCCGCGAAAGTCGATGAAGCCGCGCTCCACATCCGTGCGCATCAATTGCACGCGCACGCGATCGCCGACTTTCCGGCCTTCGTGCCCGCCATCCAGTTTCCCCTCCACGGGCGGATTGAACACCCGCACCCACGTGCCCTTGTCGGATGCACCCGTGATGACCGCGTCGAACTGCTCGCCGATGCGCGAGTGGAGCACCATCGCCGCCGCGGATTTGCCGACTTGTCGTTCCACTTTTTTCGCCGCGTCTTCCTGCGCCGTGCAATGGCAGGCGAGCGCCGCCAGTTCCTCGCTCGCATAGGGCGGCGCGGCGCCCGCGAGAGCGGCTTTCAGCAACCGCTGCGTGATCAGATCCGGAAACCGCCGGTTCGGCGCCGTCGAGTGCGCGTAGTCCCGCACCGCCAGCCCAAAATGCCCGGCGGAATTTCCGCCCGGCAGTTCCAGCGCATATTCGCCCGCGCCCATCAGCTTGATCACGCTGAGCGACAGATCGGGGAAATGCAGGCGGTCCGCCGCCTTCGACTGCACGAGGAAATTCTCCAGCGCCTTCGCGTCGGGTTGCGCGGGCAGCGTCGCGCCGCGCTCGGCCGCGAGTTCCACCATGCGGTCCCAATGCTTCGGCGTGCGCACCACGCGTCGGATCGAGGGAAACTTTTTCGCCGCGAGAAACTGCGCCGTCACGCCGTTGGCCGCCACCATCAGATCCTCGATGAGATGCTTGGCGCGATTGGTCTTCACCGCCTCGATGTCCTTCAGCGTGTCGCCGGCAAACGACGGACGCGCCTCCACCGTCTCGAAGGACAGCGCCCCGCGCTCGTGTCGCAGCGCTCGGAGGCTTTGCGTCACGCGATCTTGCAAGCGCAGGTTTTCGTCGAGCCCTGGCACCGCGCTGATCGCCGGCGGCACCGGGCCCTTGCCCTCGAGCCACGGTGCCACGCTGTTGTAGGCGAGCTTGGCGCGGTTGTGCACGCGGGCCTGATAAACGTCAGACCGCTGCAGCACGCCCTCGGCCGAGAAAACCATTTCGATCACGACGGCCACGCGGTCCTCGTCGAAGTTCAGCGAGGTGAGATCGGTCGAGAGTTTCTCCGGCAGCATCGGGAAAATCTGCGCCACCGTGTAGACCGAAGTCGTGTTTTGCCGCGCGTGTCCGTCGAGCGCCGAACGCTGCGGCACGAGCGCCGAGACGTCCGCGATGGCCACCAGGACCTTGGCCGCACCGTCGGGCAGCGCCTCCGCCACGGAGAGCTGGTCGAGATCGCGCGAATCGTCGTTGTCGATCGAGCACCAGGGTAGGTGCCGGAGGTCGCGCGTCGCCGTATCCGCTCCCGCGGCCGGTGCGTGGATCGCGTGGAGTTCCGCCAGCGCCGCCGGCGTGAAATCCGGCGCGAGCCCCCGCGCCACCATCGCCCGACGGGCGATGTCCTGTAAAATCACACGGGGCGGACTCGGCTCGGAAGATGTCATCATGGCGGTGGATTCGGGAATGTGGCCCCGGCGCCATCCGGTCAACGCAGGCGTGCATCACGTCCCGGGCGCACTCTAATTAATCCTGCGGCCTTGCGACCTTTCCGCCGGCCTCGGGTCCATGCTGCATGGGAATCGCCACGCGCAAATCATCCGGCCCCGCCACGCTGCTGCCCCTGCGAGGCCGTCGCGCGCTCGTCACGGGCGCGGCTGTGTTCACCCGCGCGACGGCGCCTCGATGCTGCGCCTCAGCCCGTGCCTGTTGCCCGCCCACGAACCTCCCGGCCACCGCAGGCCAAGGGGAGGGAAAAGATTTTCAAGTGACGATTGAAGCTGGATCCTGGAACCCGCCATCATCCCCGAATATGAAACCCCGCCATCGTCCCCTGCCCCGGCTCGCCGCGTTCGCCCTCTTTTCGTTCGGCCTCTTCACCGCCATCGCCGCCGAAACTCCCGCCATCGCACCGCCTGCCCTCGCGCGCGTGCCCGCCAAGGCTCCGACCGCTTCACCCACCGCGGATCTCCAGGAACTCGTCGGCCGCATTCAAGCGAAGCTGGACCAGGGCAAAAACACCGCCGCCGATCTCGCGAACGAACTTTCCGCCTTCGACGCCCTCCTCGCGAAATACCGCGAGCAGAAGACCGGCGATGTCGCGCAAATTCTCTACGCGCAAGCACTCCTCTACGTGGAGGTCTTCCATGAAAACGACAAGGCCCTGCTGCTCCTCCGACGGCTGAAGACGGACTTCCCCTCCACCGAGCCCGCCGTTTCGGCCGACCGCATGATCGAGTCGTTCGAAGCCGAGATCAAAAACGCCAAAATTCAAGCCGCGCTGATCGGCCAACCCGCGCCCGAGCTGCATTTCAAATGGAGCAACCGTGACGGGCTGAAAACGCTCTCGGCCCTCAAGGGCAAAGTGGTCGTGCTGGATTTCTGGGCCACTTGGTGCGGTCCCTGCGTCGCCTCGTTTCCCGATGTCCGCGAGCTCACCGCTCACTACCAAAAATCCGATGTCGCCGTCCTCGGGGTCACGAGCATCCAAGGCGTCGTCATGGGACTCGTGCCGCCCGCCATCGACACGAAAAACGATCCCGCCAAGGAACTCGCGCTCATGGCCGACTACCTCAAGGCGAAGGAAATCACGTGGTCGGTCGCCGTCAGTGCGGAGGAAGTTTTCAATCCCGACTATGGCGTGGGCAGCATACCGTATCTGGCGATCATCGCCCCCGACGGCACCGTGCGACACACCGGTCTCGACCCGAGAATCCCCGCGGAGGAAAAATACGCCAAGATCGACGCGATCCTGAAAGAGTTCAGCCGAAAACTCCCCGGCGAATCGAGCCCGTGAGGGAGTCCTGCCGCCGCCCCGAAGGCATCGCGATGTTCACCCTCCCCGGCGCGGGGCTTTTTCGTGGCTCGAATTTTTCGTCACGTTTTGGGACCCGCCGCGTCGGGCCGTCGAAGTTTCCCATGAAATTCCTCACCCCCGTTCTCGCCTTCGCCGCGCTCTGCTCCGCGCTCCCCGCCCAAACCCCCATGACCACCAAAACCCCCGCCGCACCGCTCCACTCCGACGTCTTCGACTGGGAAAAACTCGCGGTCACGCCCACGCCCAAAGGCTCGCGCCGCGCGGTGTTCGACGGCCCGACGGCCACGGTGGATAAAATCCACTGCCACATCACCACGCTCCACCCCGGTGAAAAAAGCGGTGAGCCCAGCAAGCACCTGCAGGAGGAAGTCATCCTCGTGAAGGAGGGCACCCTTGAAGCCAACTGGGACGGCCAGTCGAAAACCGGCGGCCCCGGCTCCGTGATTTTTTTCGCCGCCGGCGCGACCACGTTTCTCCGCAACACCGGCTCCACGCCCTGCACCTACACCGTCATCTACTACTACACCCCTCTCACGCCAAAGAGCTGACTGCGGGAGAGCGCATGTTGCCTCTGGAAATCAGGGGATCAGGAACCAGCCTCCCCGTCCGCACAAATAATCCGAAAGCAAGCGCCCGGCTAATTGTCGTTGCGACGCTGGGAATGGACGGGGCACACGCAAATCAGAAGGTTCCGCCCACCGCATTCACGCCGCCATTAAAATGCTACTTCTATTCCGTGTTCGCATAGTCGGCTGGCGGCTATTCTCGCGGCATGTCCGCCAAGGAAAAGAATCCGGCCCTCAAACGCTTTGGCACGAACGTCCGGGCACTGCGTGAAAAACGAGAACTCTCCCAAGAAGCGCTCGCCGAGATCGCCGACCTTGATCGCACTTACATTGGGGGACTGGAACGCGGCGAGCGTAACGCCACTCTCGGCTCGATCCTGCGCATCGCGAAAGCGCTCAAGACTTCGGCGTCGGAACTTTGCGAGGGCATCGACCGATGACATCGCGTCCTCGGAAAATCTCCAATTACTTAGGGGAAGAACAAGCGCCTTACGGCACTGGGCTTAACGGTCAAAGCACCTCGCCATTCCGCTTCGTCGATTTGTTCTGTGGCATAGGTGGCTTCCGCATCGCCTTCGAAAAAGCCGGAGGCCAATGCGTGTTTTCGTCCGATTGGGACAAGTTCTCCCAACTCACCTACGCGGCTAATTTCGGTGAGAAGCCCCACGGCGACATCCACTCTGTCGCGGTCGCAGACATCCCAGCGCACGATATTCTCTGCGGCGGTTTTCCCTGCCAGCCCTTCAGCCTCGCCGGTGTGTCCAAGAAGAACAGCCTCGGACGCAAACACGGCTTCGACGACGAGAAGCAGGGCAACCTCTTCTTCTCAATCGCCGACATCCTCGACTACCACAAACCCGCCGCGTTCGTGCTGGAGAACGTCAAGAACCTTAAGAGCCACGACCAAGGCCGCACGTTTCAAGTCATCCACGACACGCTTACCAAGGCGCTCGGCTACCAAGTCTACACCAAGATCATCGATGCACGTAATGTCGTGCCCCAACACCGGGAACGCATCTTCCTTGTTGGCTTTCGCGAGCCGCGGCATTTCGAATTCCCCGCGTTTCCCACCACTGAGCCCAAACTGGCTTCCATCCTCGAAGCCGATGCGCCCGCCAAATACACGCTGAGCGACCATCTTTGGCAGTATCTACAAGACTACGCCAAGAAGCACCAAGCGGCAGGCAACGGTTTCGGCTTTGGCTTGGTGACTGGCAACGACACAACCCGAACCTTGAGCGCGCGCTATCACAAGGATGGTTCTGAAATTCTCGTTTCCCAAGGCAGCCGAAAAAACCCGCGACGTCTCACACCGCGCGAGTGCGCACGACTCATGGGTTACCCAGATTCCCACAAAATACCGGTTTCCGATACCCAAGCGTATCGGCAGTTCGGGAATTCCGTGGTCGTTCCCGTTGTGGAGCGCATCGCAAAGAAGGTGGTTGATGTCTTACAGCAGCCTTCGAATTTCCGTGAGGAATTGATTCTTGAGTTGCAGGAAAAACAAAGCTCATGGAGTTCAGCACCAAGCATCGAAACAGGCGGCAACCGTAGCGCGAGGAAGAGGAAATGAATACCAAAGAATTCTTGGCCAATCCAGAATGGGATGCTCCGTTTTTCAAGGAGCTTGCTCACAACGACACGGGGCAAGCTGCGGGACACCAAGCTGGAATGGTTCTGCCCAAAGACCTTCGGCAATATTTGCCAAGCCTCGATGAAGCGGCAACGTCCCAAGTTACTCCAACAACGGACCGCTTTTTGGGTGTAGAAATGTTTATTGGGCTAATTCACCTAACAGATGGAATTGTCCGTTACCAATTTCAGACATGGGGAGGGACCCGATCGGCGGAGAGCAGAATCACAGACGGCTTTCAACCGATCAGGAACTTAGCTGCAGCAGGAGACCTAGTTATTTTTCAGCGCCGAGCAGACGCTCTTGATCGTTTTCGCCTACTTTTGCTGAAGCGAGAAACGCCAGAATTTCTCGAGGTAATGCCGTTTGTGAACGGTCGCCGTTGGGGGCCGCTTAACACCACCGAAACGCCGGTTACTCAGGCTCTCTTGTCTCAAGCCGGAAGTGAGCTCACGCAACTCGCTCAGCAGACGTTTCAACTAACCCGTCCGCAAATTCCACGCGTCGAGGCGCGCCAAAGTCGTATTGCACGCTCTTCAGTATTCCGTGAACGCGTTCGGAAAGAATACGCCCGAAAATGCGCGGTCAGCGGTATTGCGCTCACAACCCCGACTTTTCTGAGGGAAGTCGAGTCAGCACATATCGTCCCGATAAGTGAGGGCGGAACGGAAGACGTTAGAAATGGATTCACGCTGACCCAGAGCTTGCATTGGGCGTTCGACCGCGGGCTTTTCGGAGTATTGCCAAATCGGACGGTATACATTCCTCGAAACGTAAGGCGGATGACGGAAAATGACTTCCTAACTCAGTTCGAAAATAAATCCATTACAGAGGCAGCGACCGAATCCTTACGAGTTCATCCAGAAGCATTCGGCTGGCACATGCGCACGCTCGTGCGCCAGTGGGATTGATGGCTGACGTTTTCACAAAGGCCAAGCGGTCGCACGTGATGGCTCGCATCCGCGGCTCAGGCAATGCGGCCACCGAGCTTCGGCTCATCGCACTCATGCGCGCGCACGGCATCACCGGCTGGCGGCGCGGATCAAAGCTCTCGGGGCGACCCGACTTTGTTTTCCCCAAGCTCAAACTCGCCGTCTTCGTCGACGGCTGTTTCTGGCACGGCTGCCCGAAGCATGGCACCAGCCCCAAGGCCAATGCCGCCTTCTGGCTCGCCAAGATCACCGGCAACAAGGCTCGCGACCGCCGCGTCAACCGCCTCCTCCGCGCGAAAGGCTGGCGCGTGCTGCGCA
>JANYBX010000189.1 GCA_025360615.1 Opitutia bacterium | reverse complement strand
CGGAGACGATTGGCGACAGCACGTCGCTGTTTTCCCCGCTGAGCGGAAAATCGCGGCTGTTCCAGCGAACCGAATCCATCGCGCCACTCGCCCAGATCGCCTTTCCCGCCGCCTTTAGCGCCGGCCAGGCCATCAGCTCGGAGGCGCACTCGCTGGTGCCCAAACCGCCGGAAAGCCTCCAGGCCCTGGCGGATCAGCTCGTCCTGCACAGCTACGCTCCGCCGGCCGTGCTCACCAATCACGAGGGCGATATTTTCTACGTGAGCGGACGGACGGGCAAATATCTGGAACCGGCCGCCGGCAAGGCCAACTGGAACCTCTTCGCCATGGCGCGCGATGGGCTGCGCTACGAACTGGCGGGGGCCTTCAAGGACGCGCTCCGGAAAAAAGAAATCGTATCGCTGCCCGGACTCACCGTCGGGACCAACGGCGGCACGCAACACGTGAACGTCACGCTCCGCCTGATCCATGAATCCGGGCCGTTGCACGGGCTGGTGATGGTCGTTTTCACCGATGTGCCCGCCCCCGCGATCGCCCCGGCGGGGAAGAAGTCGAAGCCGTCTGCCCGCAGCCCGCGCCTCGCGGAACTGGAGCACGAACTCCTGCGCGTCCGCGGCGAGGCGCGGGCCACCCACGAGGAGATGCAGACCTCGCAGGAGGAATTCCGCTCCGCCAACGAAGAGCTGCAATCCACCAATGAGGAACTGCAGTCCACCAACGAGGAACTCACCACCTCGAAGGAGGAGATGCAGTCGATGAACGAGGAACTTCAGACCGTGAACACCGAGTTACAGGTCAAGGTGGACCAGCTCTCGCAGTCCAGTAACGACATGAAGAACCTCCTCGACAGCACCGATATCGCGACGCTCTTCCTGGACAAGAATCTCAACGTGCGCCGCTTCACCCCGCAGGCGACGAAGATCATCAAGCTGCTCCCCGCCGACGCAGGCCGGCCCATCACCGACCTCGCCTCCGATCTGCGCTACCCCGATCTGGCGGACGATGCGCGCGAGGTCCTGCGGAAATTGGTGGCCGTCGAAAAAACGATCGGCGCGCGCGATGGCCGCTGGTTCACCGTGCGCATCATGCCGTATCGCACGATGGACGACCGGATCGACGGCGTCGTGATCACCTTCTCGAACATCACCGGCTCCAAGACGCTGGAGACGAAACTGCGGGACCGACACACCGTGTTGGAAAAACAAGTCTCGAAACAGGACACGCAGCTGAAACTCCGGCGGCGCGCCGCGAAACGTTGACCGGTGCCCTGTTCTTCCACGCCTCCATGAAGAAAACCCCCAAGGCTCCGCTCGCCGCCACTCCCCTGCGCCGCCGCGCGGAAACCCGGCTGCGCGACCGGTCGGCCGCAAATCATTCCGCAAATGCCGTGGGGAAATCGCCCGCCGACATCCAGCGGTTGCACCACGCATTGCAGGTTCACCTGGTGGAGTTGGAAATGCAGAACGAGGAACTCCGGAAAACCCGCGACGAGATGGAGGCCGGGTATGAAAAATACAGCGAGCTCTACGATTTCGCCCCGGTGGGCTACCTGACGTTCGACCGCAAGGGAGCCATCCGCGAGGCCAACTTGGCTGCGGCCGGCCTGCTGGGCATCTCCCGTGGCCCGCTCCTGAAACAACCTTTTGGTCTTTTCGTGGTCCCGGCGGACCGCCCGCGCTTCCACGCCTTTCTCAAGCAGGTCTTCGAGAGCAAGGGCCGGCAGGAATGCGAGTTGAGGCTCCTCGGGAAAAACAAAGCCGTGGTGCAGGTGCGCATCAGGGCCAACTATTTTGCCTTGGGCGAGGTGTGCTGGGTGGCGGTGTCGGATATCACCCAACACAAGCTCGCGGAGGCGGCCACCGCGCAACTGGCGGGGATCGTGGCTTCCTCGGGCGTTGCCATCGTGGGAAAAGACCTGAACGGCATCGTCACCAGTTGGAATGCCGGCGCGGAAAAACTTTTCGGTTATTCCGCGGCCGAAATGGTGGGCACCTCGATTGCGCGGCTGATTCCGCTCGACCGTCCGTCGGAGGAGCAGGAAATTATCCGCCGAATCAGGAAAGGGGAAAGCGTGGTGGATTTTGAGACCGTGCGCGTGGGCAAGGACGGGCGGCGGCTCGACATGTCGCTCACGATCTCACCCATCCGGCAGGCGGGCGGTGAAATTATCGGGGCATCGAAAGTCGGGCACGACATCACCGCGCGCAGACAGGCGGAGGACAAGGTGCGCATCTCGGAAATCCGCTACCGCCGGCTCTTCGAAGCAGCGCACGACGGGGTGCTCCTCCTCGACCCGGGCACCCGCAAAATCACCGAGGCCAATCCGTTCATGACAAAACTGCTCGGCTACAGTCGCGACCAATTGATCGGGAAGGAGCTGTTTGAGATCGGCCTGCTCAAGGATGAAGTCGCGAGCCAGGAAATGTTCCGGAAACTCCAGCGGAAGCACGAAGTCCGCTACGAGGATTTGCCCCTCGAAAGCCAGGGGGGCCGGCATCAGGAAGTCGAGGTGGTGGCCAATCTGTATCAAGAGAACGGCCACGCCGTCATCCAGTGCAACATCCGCGACATCACCGCGCGCAAGCAGGTGGAGGACGCACTGGGGGAGGCGCGGGCCCAGTTGGGCACTTACGCTGAACGGCTCGAAAAAATGGTGGGCCTGCGCACGGCGCAACTGACGGCGATGAACCGGCGGTTGGTCGCCTCGGTGGATTCCATCAGCCAAGGCAGGGAGAAGTATCGCGTGCTCCTGTCGGAGTCCGAGTTCATGCAGAAGAAGCTCCGCTCGCTCGCTCGCCAGATCCTCACGGCGCAGGAGGACGAGCGCCGCAACATCAGCCGCGAGCTGCACGATGAGGTCGTCCAGCTCCTCGTCGGGATCAACGTCGAGCTGGCGGCGCTGGGCCACGCGGCGGGGCTCGGCCCGCGCGCGTTGAAAGCGAGGATCGCGCGCACGCAGCGGCTCGTGGAGAAATCCGTGAACGCCGTGCACCAGTTCGCGCGCGAGTTGCGCCCCGCCGTGCTCGACGACCTCGGGCTCATCCCCGCACTCCAAGCCTACATGAAAGGCGTGGCCGCGCGGAGAAAACTGCACATCAACCTGACCGCCTCCGCGGAAGTCGAGAAGTTGGACGCTCCCGCCCGCACCGTGCTCTACCGCGTGGTGCAGGAAGCGCTCACCAACGTGGCCCGCCACGCGCAGGCCAGCGTCGTCAACGTGACGATTAGCGAAATCAGCGGTGCCATCCGCCTCGAGGTGCAGGACAACGGGAAATCCTTCAAAGTCCTGCAAACGCTCTCGGCCAAGACGAACCAGCGGCTGGGCCTGCTCGGCATGAGGGAGCGTGTGGAGATCGTGGGCGGCACGCTGCACATCGACTCTTCCCCCGGCTTCGGCACGACCGTGCGCACCGAAGTGCCCTTCCCGCCGAAAGACCCCGTATGAGCATCTTGAAAAAAATCACCATCCTGCTGGCGGAAGACCACGCCATCGTGCGCCAAGGCCTGCGCACGCTGTTGGAATCCGAAGGCCATTTCGAGGTCGTCGGGCAGGCGCAAACGGGCCGCGAGGCGATCGTGTTGGCCGCCAAACTCCGCCCCGACGTGATCCTCATGGACATCGCCATGCCGGAGCTCAACGGCCTCGAGGCCACGCGTCAGATCCTCGCCGCCCACCCGGCGGCCAAGGTGCTCATGCTCTCCGCGCACAGCGATGACGAGTATGTGGAACGCGCGACGGCGGTCGGCGCGGTGGGGTTTCTGGAGAAACAGACCTCCGCCGAGATTCTCGCCCAGGCGATTCAAGAGGTGGCGAAAGGGAAAACGTTTATCAGCCCGATCATCGCCAAGCGGATCGCCGACGGCAAAAAGCGCGCGTTTGACCGCGATGGTTTGGTCAAGTCGAACGCCGCCCGCCTCACCTCGCGCGAAACGGAAGTGCTCCAGCTCGTGGCGGAAGGCCGCGCCAACAAGCAGGTCGCCGACACCCTCGGCATCAGCATCAAGACGGTCGAGAAGCACCGGCAGCATCTGATGGACAAGCTCAACATCCACGAGACCGCCGGCCTCACCCGCTACGCCATCGCGCAGGGCATCATCGAAAGCAGCGTGAAGGTGACGATCATCTGAGCAGGGCGTCTGAAAAGGGTCGTCTGCCCGCGCCGGATCGAAAAGTGGCACGGGCGTCTCGCCCGTGGTTTGGCCGACATGGGCGGGACGCCCATGCCACACCGGACCGATCCCCGCCTTTTTAGACGCCGCTCTGAGCGGGCGGGAGGCTCGGCGAGGTCGCGGAGGGTTAGACCCCATATCGCTTCCGAGTTTTTCGGCCTACTGTGGCATCGTGGCGAATCTCACCGGGGATATTCGCCACCCGGTGTTTCTCATCCCCGCCCATGTCAGATCTCCCTCGCTCATGGCCTCAATTCCCACCCTGCACGCCCTGCTCATCGACGAACTCAAGGATCTTTTTCACGCCGAAAACCAGTTGGTCAAGGCGCTCCCGAAAATGGCGAAAGCCGCTGCGAATCCCGGGCTGAAGGCCGGCTTCACCGGCCATCTCGCGGAGACGCGCGGGCACGTGGCGCGACTCGCCACGGCGCTGAAAATCCTCGGCCTCCCGCCGAAGGGCAAACCCTGCCACGCGATGCTCGGCCTGGTCGAGGAAGGCGGCGAAGCCATCGCCATGAAGGGCCCGGCGGCCGTGCGGGATGCGGCGCTCATCGGCGCGGCCCAGCGCGTCGAACATTATGAAATGGCTGGCTACGGCACGGCGCGCGCCTTCGCGCAGGCGCTGGGTGAAACCGAAGTCGCCAACCTCATCCAAGCGACCTTGGACGAAGAAGGCGCAACGAACCGAAAACTCACCGAAATCGCCGGCCTCGTGAACGCCGACGCGCTCGCCGTCGGCG
The DNA here is from genome assembly GCA_025360615.1 of Opitutia bacterium. GTDB lineage: Bacteria > Verrucomicrobiota > Verrucomicrobiia > Opitutales > Opitutaceae > Tous-C4FEB. The sequence goes on along the minus strand of JANYBX010000189.1, from coordinate 1,918 downwards.
GCCAGATTCTCGTCAGCCAGAAATCCAAAAAATAAACAAACAACCACCCACGCATATGCTCGACCTCGCGCTCATGCTCCCGCCCATCGCCGCCGCCGGTTATTCCCTGATCTATCTCCTCCTCGGAGGCGGTCTCGGCGGTGCCGTGGTGATCTTCATCGTCGCGAAGCTTCTCGGGAAATAACCATTCCGTGTTGGCGAATTTCGCCCCGTTCGCCGCGGGTAAGGCGCGCGAACGGCGTAATTATCGGGAGTTATGGGAAATGGCGGTCGCTTCCTCGGAATCGCCCCGCGAGAATTTTGGTTTCCGCCTTTCTCGTTGTTTTTCCCTATGAAAACCCCTCGTTCCAAATCTGCTTTCGCGGCGCCGCTTTTGCCCAAGTGCCCCACCGGCATCCAGGGCCTCGATGAAATCACTGGCGGCGGTTTGCCCCGCGGCCGCCCGACGCTGGTCTGCGGTGGCGCGGGCTGCGGTAAGACGCTCATGGCGGCGGAATTTCTCGTGCGCGGCGCGGTGCAGTTTGGCGAGCCCGGTGTATTGATGGCGTTCGAGGAGACGGAAAAAGAACTCAAGGCCAACGTCGCCTCGCTCGGCTTCGATTTGGAAGGGCTCGTGCGCCGCAAAAAAATCGTGGTGGACTACGTCCACATCGAGCGCGGCGAGGTGCAGGAGAGCGGCGAGTATGACCTGGAGGGATTGTTCGTTCGGCTCGGGCACGCGATCGATTCCATCGGCGCGAAGCGCGTCGTGCTCGACACGCTCGAGGTGCTGTTCGCCAGCCTGCCGAACGAGGCCGTGCTGCGCAGCGAGCTGCGCCGGCTTTTCCGCTGGCTGAAGGAGAAGGGGGTGACCGCCGTCATCACCGCCGAGCGCGGTCGCGAATCGCTCACGCGCCACGGGCTCGAGGAATACGTGTCCGACTGCGTCATCCTGCTCGATCACCGGGTCAACGACCAGATCGCCACGCGGCATCTGCGGGTGGTGAAGTATCGCGGCGCGCTGCACGGCACGAACGAGTTTCCGTTTCTCATCGGCGAGGATGGCATCAGTGTGCTGCCCATCACTTCGCTGGCGTTGAACCATCAGGTGTCCACGAAGCGGATCGCCACCGGCATCCCCCGGCTCGACGCGATGCTGGGCGGGCAGGGCTTTTTTCGGGGGAGCAGTATTCTGCTCACCGGCACGTCCGGCACCGGTAAGACCATCATCTCCTGTAATTTTGCCCAAGCCGCAGGCCGGCGCGGCGAACGCGTGCTGTTCTTCTCCTTCGAGGAATCGCCGAATCAAATCATCCGCAACATGCATTCCATCGGCCTGCGCCTGGAGCCGCTGGTGAAGCGCGGCCTGTTGCGGTTTCACTCGCAGCGGCCTTCCCTCTACGGCCTCGAAATGCATCTGGCCACGATGTTCAAGGAGATCGCCGAGTTTAAGCCCCACGTCGTCATCGTCGACCCCATCACCAGCTTGATGGACCTGGGCACCGACTCCGAAGGCAAGGGAATGGTGACGCGGCTGATCGACTACCTGAAGGCCGGGCAAGTCACCTCATTCTTCACCAGCCTGACGCAGGGCGGCAAGGCGCCGCAGGAAGGCGAAGCTGCCATGTCGTCGCTCATGGACGCGTGGATTTTGTTGCAGGACTTCGAGGGCAACGGCGAACGCAACCGCGTGCTCTACGTGCTCAAGGCGCGAGGCATGAAGCACTCGAATCAAATCCGCGAGTTCCTGATTTCGGACCACGGCATCGACGTCGTGGACGCCTACATCGGCGCCAGCGGCGTGTTGACCGGCTCCGCCCGCGCGGCGCAAAACGCCCTGGAAAAAGCCGCCGTGCTCGCCGGCCAGCAGGAAGCCGCGCAGCTCAAGCGCGAAGTGGAGCGCAAGCGCGGCGCACTTGAGCGCCAGATTGGCGATCTG
>JANYBX010000177.1 GCA_025360615.1 Opitutia bacterium | reverse complement strand
ATCGGGGGGTAGTGCGGAGTAGCGCCGCGTCTCCGACCGGCGTCCGGCCCGATACCATGCGCGATTTATTTTCCGCGACGTGCGATCCCCCATCCGCCGGTCAGAGACCCGGCGCTACTCCAACCAATCGTTCTCTCAGGTGCGTGGCTCAGTCAGCGGAGCACCGGCCCGTGAAGCCGGGGAAGCGGGTGCGAACCCCGCCCACCTGACCATTGCCGGGTAGCTCAACGAGTCGAGCAGCCACCTGTTAAGCGGCGAGATGCAGGTGCGAAGCCTGCCCCGGCAGCCAATTTCCCGTCTTCGCATTCGAAGACGGGAGCAACGGCCGAAGCTCCACGGAGCAAGGCCCTCAAGACAGAAAGGACAACGATATGATCGCTGTTGCCCTCGCGATCGCCTGGTTCGCCGTCGTCGGTCTCGTGCTCATCGCACGGGGCGACTACCGCGCGCGCCGGCCGATTCGCTAACGTTAGAAAACCACCCCGGCCCGGAGCGAGCCTCCGGGCCGGTTCAATTTCCCAGCCGCGCCAAAGACGGCGTGCAGGGTGGGGCAGGGCGGTGGCTTGTGAATCGTCCTCTCATGTTTGGCTCGGTGGCGCAGCAGTCAGCGCAGCTCCTTCATAAGGAGAAGGCCGCGGGTGCGAATCCCGCTCGAGCCCCAATTTTCTCTTCATCGTCCAATAGCCAGGACACGAGCGTGCGAAGCTCGAGATCGAGGTGCGAGTCCTCGTGAAGGGACCAATTTCCCACGCAAAAAAAGCATACACACACCGACGTCGGGCGACCTGTGCCCAGCGGGAGCCACGCCGTTCCTCTCAACCCTCATCCTTAAACTCTCAACTTCATCTTTCTCCGCCCCTCCGCCCCGTCCACTTCCATGCACACCGAGATTCTCGACAAGCCCATCGTCCTCTCGCTCAACCGCGCGTGGCAGGTCATCGGCCATCGCACCGTCAAGCATGCGCTCATCGCGCTGAATGGCGGCGCGACCGGTCTCCCGCCGGCGCTCGGCGTGGACATCGCCTACGCGAAACTCGACGACGGCTCGTGGAACTTTGACCGCCCGCTCTACTTGAATCCGGTTCCTTGGGACGAGTGGGTGAAGCTGCCGGTGCGCGATTTCGATTTCTCGATCTCGACGCCGAAACTCCACCTCCGCGTGCCGACGGTGATCGTCTCGACGCAGTTCGACCGCATGCCGGTGCGCATCCCGCGCGTTTCGCGCGCGGCGATCTTCGAGCGCGACCGGGGCGTCTGCCAATACACCGGCGAATTCGTGGGCCGGCACGGTGGCAATCTGGACCACGTCGTCCCGCGCGATCGGGGTGGCCGCGATTCGTTCGAGAACCTCGTTTGGTCGAAAAAGGAAATCAATTCCTTCAAGGCCAACCGACTCCCCCACGAGGCCGGTCTGCGTCTCCTGCGCAAGCCGAAGACGCCGGCTCCGCGGCCGTTCTCCGCCACCGTGCGTGAAGCGCGCCACCCGGATTGGCGGCACTTCCTCCACCTCTGATCCCCCGTGGTAGCGCGGTGCTTCGAGGCCCGCGCCGATCTCGGGATCCGCCATTCGCTTCCTCCTCTTCCATGCAATTTCAACCGGGCTTTCCCGCCCACCATGACTCTCTCCCTTCCCACTTCTCCTCCGGTCTCGCTCGCCGACACGCTCAGCGTCGTCGATGCCGTGCTGGGCTCTCTCGACCGCCGCCTGCCGGCGCACGTCTCGCGTGACGATCTCGCGAGCGCCGGGAAACTCGCGCTCGTCGAGGCGCTCCTGCGCTTCGACGGACCAGCCGATGAAGCTCGCGCGTATTGCTACGTGCGCATCCGCGGCGCCGTCTTCGATGAACTCCGCCGGCTCGACCCGCTGTCGCGCCATACGCGCACCCAAGTCCTCCTCGTGCGTCGCGCCGCCGCTGCGCTCGAGCGCGAACTCGGCCGTGCGCCGTTCGTCCAGGAAATCGCCGCCATCACCGGGCTCACGTCGGACGCCATCGCTCAACTCGAGCGCCTCGCGACGGCCGCTCAGGCCTGTTCGGCCGACGAGACCAACGCCGACGGTGAGCGACTTCACGCCCTCGTCGATCCCGACGCCACGTGCCCGGCGCAATCCGCCGAGTCCGTGGACACGCACGCTTCCGTCCGCGCTGCGCTCGAACGCCTCGCGCCAAATCACGCCCACGTTCTCCGCCGATACTACCTCGACGAGGCCACGCTCGACGACATCGCCGCTGAACTCGGTGTCTCAAAGGAACGCGTCCGCCAAATCCGCGAGGCCGCCGGAAAAAAACTCCGCGCCGACTTCGTCGTCCTCGCCCTCTGGCAATCCTTCCTCACCCGCCGCTAGCGCGTTCTCAACACCCCACTGAATCGCCCCGCCCTCATTTATCGAAAATCCCATCACTGCCATGAGCACTTTTACCGTCACCCGCCGTCTCGCACCCTCGCTTCGCCTCGTCCGGCTTCCGACCAAGCTGCGTCTCTTGCACGAGGTTTCGTTTCTCGTGCGCCCTCGCCCCGTCGTGATCGTCGCCCCGCTGTTTCGCGGCGCCCGCGCGCGCAAGCCGACCACTGCACACACCTGAGGCCATGCGTTTTCTCGATAAACATTCCGGACGCGACAAACAGCTTCGAGCGCTTGAGCGAGAGGCGAGTCGGCTGAACCAGGCCCAGGGCCATGCACCGGTCATTCCCTTGGAGCGTCCCTATCATCGGGGTTGGGATAAGTGCTATATCTTGGAGGAACGCGTGGCCTCGCGGGCGGATTCGGCCGGGTTCCGCGTGATGCTCGCGGAGGTGAATCAGCGGGTTTATTCGCGCAGCCGCACGTTCACCGATCGCAGTGGACGCGCTCTTGTGTTGCGCCCTCGCCTGATCCCGGAGCGCGCTTGGACGAAGCTGGGCTGGCCGGAAAAACACCGACGCTATTTCGGCTACGGTTGCTGGCGTGAGGAGGATCCGTTTGGCCAGCCTGCCACGTGGCGCCCGCACGTCTTTGGTTTCAAACTCGTGGATCTGTCGTGGCTGCGCGAGGACGTGCAGCCTCACCTGATCACGCACCAGCGCGTCGAGCTCCCGGAAGTTCGCTCCCGCCTCGCGGAGATCGACGCTTTCATGGAATGCTCACGAGGCTGGCGCCGCCTCGACCGCCTGCACGGGCGCAGCCACTGGTGGCGGAGATTTGAATCCGCTGCGCGCGAACTCCGCGCGGCCTCGTCACTCTGCGACCAATTCGAAAACCACACACCTGACTAAACAGTCACATCCGCCGCG
>JANYBX010000156.1 GCA_025360615.1 Opitutia bacterium | reverse complement strand
GCCGCGTGGTTCTGGCGAAAGGAAACGCGCAGGAGGTTCTCGGTGTGATGACCGATCAGAAGGATTTGGTCAGCTTGCTCACTCGGCAAAAAGAGGAGCCGCTCGTAGTTTGGCTGAAAAATCCAGATCCGACGCCCGGCGGTGCGCCCAAGATGATTTTCTCCTCTGACAGAATGAAGGTCACCGTCGAATGGCCGGGAAGATCAAGATCGGTGGAGTTCCTGAAAGAATGAGGCTCTGTCAGACCGCCGCTGATTTTTTGCGGGGCGTTCCTGACCGACGTCTCTACGTTCACGGCACTTCGTAAACTTCCACGAGGGCGACGCCGCTGGTGCGGTTGGCGCCGGAGACTTGGATCGTGTAGCCGCCGGGCGCGAGCGTCACGAGGAGCGCGCTGTCCTGGCTGCCTTCGGCGAAGGCGAAGGCTCCGGTGGTCGTGGTCGCGGCGCGGAGTTCGGCGAGATTTGGCGCGGTGCCCCACGCGGTGTTGGTAGTGAGTTGCTGCGAGCCGGAAAAAATTTTCAGCACGGGCGCGGGGAGTGCGCCGGCGACGCCGAAACCGGCGAGTGCAGGGCCGGCGGCGCGGATCAGCACGGTGCGCGGAGCGGCGCCACCAATTGAAAGACCGGGGATGAGAATCTCCGCGTCCACTCCGACCCGGGCGCGGACAGACGTGTTGGCGAGTCGGCCGGCGGGCAGCGGCGCGTCGGCATCGTAGGCTTCGATGAGCGCGATGCCGGTGGTGCGGCCCGCGCCGGTGGCTTGCGCGGTGTAGGCGCCGGGGGCGAGCGTGGTGAGGAGCGCGGAATCGGCGCTGTCGTCGGCGAGGGGGAATGCGCCCGTGGCGGTGAACGCGGCGCGGAGGGTGGCGGTGCCGCCCCAGCGGGTGTTGCTGGCGAGGATGGTTTCGCTGTTGAGCGGGCGGAGCGTGAGCGTGGGCTGCGCGAGAAACCCGGTGACGCCGAAGGGCGCGAGCGAGGGGCCGATCGCGCGGACGAGCACGTTTTTTTGGGCGCCGCTGATGACGATGCCGGTGGTGAGCGTGTCGCTGTCGAGGCCGGCGGCGGCGCGGGCGGCGAGGTTGACGAGGCGGTCTTGCCGGGTCGGCGCGAGGCTGGCGATCCACTGCGAAACGAGCGCGATGCTGTCGGCGTCGAATTCGTTGGTGGCGAGCGGTGGCATGCGGAACGAGCCGGGTGTGGTCAGGCGCGTGAGCAGGGTGGAGTGCGTGGTGTCGCCGGGAACGATCACGCGGTTGGCGGCATCGCCGCGATTTTCGATGAGCAGGCCGTTGACGATTTTCGCGGCGGAAGTGGCGGTGGAAAAACGCGCGTCCCAGTTGCCGCGGCCGAGTCCGCCGGGCTGGTGGCATTGGGCGCAGTTGGCGTCGAGGTAGGAGCGGGCGCGTTTCTCGATGCTGGAAAAAATATCCTCGGCGGGGGCGAGGGCGGGCAGCGTCGCGGGCGTGACGGCGGTGGTGTCGAGATAGCCGGCGGCGGCGAGCGAGGTGAGCTGGTGCGCAGTGTCGTTGGGAAACGCGCGGTTGAGCTGGCGGGAATTGAAGCTGAGCGCGAAGCCGCCGGCGGGCGTGTGGCACTGGAGGCATTCGCCGCGGCCGGGGAAATGCCAGATCTGGGGACGCGTGAAGCCTTGCTCGCGAACTTGGAAAATTTGGTCGGTGCCGTCCTCGGGCACGAGCGTGGCGTCGGTCTGGGCGTCGTTCCACCGATAGCTGAGGCCGTAGACGCCGTCGGCGGTTTTCACGAGGAAACGCGTCTCGATGCGGCGGGAGGTCGTCGGATCGCCGCGCGTGAGCTCGAGGTCGAAATGTTTCACCCACACGGCGCCGGTGGGGAACGTCCAGTTGGCGGTGGCGTCGAAACCGTAGCGTGAGGTGAGATCGGGGAGCGCGAACCAGCGGGATTTTTTCGCGAAGTCGGACCAGAAGGAAACGTTCGGCGCATACGCGACGAGGCCGGGCGCGGGTGTGAGCGTGGCGAGATTCGTGAACGCGCCGGTGGCGGAGAGCGTGGCGGGAATCGCGGGGCCGGTAGCGGAGACGGCGGCGAGGCGCCGGATGATGTTGCTGTCGAGATCGGCGAGAAGGATGTCGCCGGTGCGCGGATCGGTCGTGAAGCCGACGAGACCGACCTCAGTGGCGAGCTGCTTGACCTGCGTGGCGGGGAGCGGGCGGGTGCCGTTGTCGGCGAGCGCCCAGATGCGGCCGCTGACGTAGTCGGAGAAAAGATACCGCCCCTGCAGCTCGGCGAATTTCGCGCCGCGGTAGAGCACACCGCCGGTGATGGAGAAACCGAGCGAGTGATCGTATTCGTAGATGGGCGCAGTCGAGGTGAAACCGGCGGGCGCGGAGGTGGCGCGCGGACCGGCGATGGTGCCTTCGCGGAAATCCCAACCGTAGTTGGCACCGCGCGTGATGAGGTCGATTTCCTCGCGGAGATCGAGGCCGACGTCGGCGCACCAGAGCGTGCCGGTGGGTTCGTCGAACGTGAGGCGGAACGGATTGCGCAGGCCGACGGCCCAGAATTCGGTGCGCACGGCGGAGGGCGTGACAGCGGAGCCGTTGAACGAGGTGGTGCCGACGAAGGGATTATCCGCGGGCACGCGATAGGTGCCGGCGTGGACGGACGGGTGCGCGTTGGGAATGAGGTTGCTGGCGCGCTGGTCGACATCGAGGCGGATGACGCAGCCGAAAAAATCCTGGTCGATGCGCTGGTGGCTGTTGACCGCGGGCAGGTAGCCGCTGTCGCCGTCGCCGATCGAGAGGTAGAGATAACCGTCGGGGCCGAAGGCGAGGGCGCCTCCGTCGTGGCCACCCGGGCCGGTTTGCTGGGTGATGAGGGGAGTCTCGGACGCGGGATCGGCGATGGCGGGATCGGCGATGGCGGGATTGGTGGCGGAGCGGGTGTAGCGCGCGAGGCGGTTATAGCGCGTGCCGGAGACGAGCAGCGAATGCCAGACGTAGAAATAGCCGTTGCTCGCGAACTGCGGGTGGAAGGCGAGGGAGAGGAGGCCGTTGTCGGGGCCGCCGCTGCCGACGCGCGCGGTGAGATCGAGGAAGATTTCGCGCGTGGGCGCGGTGGTGTCGCGCACGACGGCGACGCGGCCGGCGCGCTCCAGCACGAAGGCGCGCGAGGTTTCACCGGGAGCGAAGACGACCTGGGTGGGCTCGAAGAATTTCACGCCACCGAAGGCGGGCTCGGTGGTGTAGCTGTAGCTCGGTGCGGTGGCGGGAAGCGTGAGCGACGTGGCAGCGATGCGGGTGAGCGGCGCGCCCGAGAGGGCGGTGGCGAGGCCGAGCAAGGGAAGGAGAAGGGCGCGCATGAAGGGAAACGGAGAGCGGATCAAAGCCATCGACACTTAAGACAACGCAGAGTGCGTTTCCCGCCATGCTTACTTGGCGGCGGGCACCAAGCGCAGGATCCGACCGGTGCCGATGCTGGCGAGGAGGACATCGCCGTTGCCCGGATCGCGGCCGAAGGAGACGATGGAGTTGGCCTCGGCGATTTGGCGGACGTGATCGGCGGCGACGGGTTTTTCGCCGTCAGGCGTGAGGGCCCAGATGCGGCCGAAGCCATAGTCCGCGAAAAGATATTTGCCCTCCAACTCCGGGTAGCGCGCGCCGTGCGAGACGAGGCCGCCGGTGATGCTGACGCCTTGGGAATGGGGGTAGTCCCAGATGGGGGAGTTGAATTTCGCGGCGGCGGGCGGGGTGCCGCGGAAGGGGAAATTTCCCTCGCGGAAATTCCAGCCGTAGTTGCCGCCGCGCGTGATGAGGTTGATTTCCTCGTGCTGGCTTTGTCCGACATCGGCGCACCAGAGCCGGCCCGTCGCGGGATCGAACGACATCCGCCACGGGTTGCGGAGCCCGACGGCCCAGAATTCCGTGTGGACGCGGGCGGGATCGACCGGGAGGCCGTTGAAGGTCGTCGCGCCGACGAAGGGGTTGTCGACGGGCACGGTGTAGGTGCCGGCGCGCACGGCGGGGTGCGGATTGGGGGCGAGGTTGCCGGGGCGTTGATCGACATCGAGGCGGAGGATGCCGGCAAAAAAATCCTTCTGGATGCGCTGGCTGTTTTTGAACTGGTCGTCGGCGCCGCCCTCGTCGCCGAGGGAAAGATAGAGGTAGCCGTCGGGACCGAAGAGGAGTTCGCCGCCGTTGTGATTGGGCGCATCGTCGGCCTGCGCGATCAACTGCTGCTCGGAGGCAGGATCGCCGACGTTGGGATTTTTTTCGGAGACGAGGAAACGCGAGAGCCGGTCTTCGCGCACGGTGTGGCCGTCGACGCGGAGGCAACTGGTATACCAAACGTAGAACTGGCGGTTTTGTTGGTAGTTCGGATGAAACGCCACGGCGAGGACGCCTTGCTCGACGTCGTCGCTACCGACGCGGGCGGTGAGATCGAGAAACACGCTCTTGGCCGGATGGGCGAGATCGGGGAGGACGATGATGCGGCCGGGTTTTTCGATGATGAAGAGCCGGTTGGTTTCGCCGGGCGGCGAGACGATGGCGATGGGCTGCTCGAAGCGGAGGTTGAACGCGGGCTCGGTCACGTAAGGCAGCGAGGCGGCGGCGAAGCCAACTGGCACCGAACTTAGCACGGTGGAAGTGGCGAGGATGAGGGAGGCAATTGGGAAGCGCATGAGATGAAGACAATGAACGGGGAAAACGTTTACCGGGCGGCGGAAATGTAGTCGTCGATGGCGAGGGCGAGCACATCGAGGGGAACGCTGCCGGTGCGAAGGACGATGTTGTGAAATTCCTTGATGGAAAATTTGTCGCCCAGCGCCGCCTTCGCCTTCGCGCGGAGCTCGAGGATTTTCAGCTGGCCGATTTTATAGGCGCACGCCTGGCCGGGCCAGACGACGTAGCGCTCCACTTCCTGCGCGATAATGCCGTAGTCGATGGCTTGCTGGCGCGTCCAGTGTTGCACGTGCAGGCCGGTGTCGACGACGAGGCGGCGGGCGCGAAACAACTCGGCGGAGAGCTGGCCGAGGCGGCCCTGAGGATCGCCTTCATACCAGCCGTTTTCGGTGGCGAGTTGCTCGGCGTAGAGCGCCCAGCCCTCGCCGTGCGCGGAAATGAAACCGAAGACGCGGTCGCGGCGAAAGCGGGGCAGGGAGGGCATCTCCTGCTGGAGGGCGATTTGGAAATGATGCCCGGGCACGCCCTCGTGATAAACGAGCGTGCGCATTTCGCTCATCTTGAACCAAGGGCCGGGCAGCGGTGCCCAGAAAACGCCGGGGCGCGAGCCGTCCTTCGCGGGCACGGTGTAGTGCGCGGCGGCGGTTTTTTCCGTGAACGGCGGCTCGCGTCTCACGACGATGGGCGCGGTGGGGCGGAGATCGAAGATGAGCTCGGCGCGTTTCTCGGCGTCGCGCAGGATTTCATCGAAGCGGGCGATGAGCGCCGGGCGGGGATCGGGCGTCGCGGGCGGCTGGAGTGAGGCATCGAGCTGGCTGAAACGCTCCGTCAACGTGCCGGCGGTGAGGCCGAGCTGGCGGAGGATTTTGTCCATCTCGGCTTCGATGCGGGCGACTTCCTTCAGGCCGAGCTCGTGAACCTGCCCGGGCGTGAACGTGGTGGTCGTCATGTGACGGAGAAAAAAAGCGTAGGCTTTGTCGCCGCCCGGGAGCCGCGAAATGCCGGCTTCGTCGCTCGCGAGCGGCTGCTGGGCCTGCAACAACGCCTGCGCGCGGCGGTAGGCGGGAACGACGGAGTCGGCGACGATTTTTTCGGCGGCGGCGACAAACCGGGAGCGCTCGTCGCGGGAAATTTCGGGAAGGAGCGCGACGCGTTCGTCGAGGGAAGTAACGAGCACATTCTGGCGCGGCTCGCCGGTAAGGAAGCGGTCGAACTGGCCGAGGGTGGAGGCGTAGATGAACTTCTGCATGATCCAGCCGCGGGTGGCGGCGTCCTTCGCGATGGCGATGCCTTCGTCCATGCGCGCGGCGACGAGGGCGAGGCGCGCGAGGTAGTTCTCGATGTCGCGGCGATGGCGGATGGGATGAGTCTGGCTGAGAAAATTCACGAGGCCCACGTGGAGGCCGCCGAATTGATTGAAGACGAAATCGAAGTCGGCGAAGGCTTCGGCTTGCACGGTGTCCTCGAGCGACCACGCCATCACGTCGGCGGAGATTTTTTGCGCGGCATCGAGGTGGGCGCGGTCGAAACGGGCGAGCGCGGCGAGCCCTTTTTTCGCGGTGGCGACGCGCTCGGCGCGAAATTCCCGGGTGACGGGCGCGAGCTGGCGGTCGAGTGCATCCTGTTCGGCGCCGGAGAAGTATTGTCGGGCGGTGGCTCCTTCGGGATCGGCCCGAACCCAGTCGGCGGCGAAGGTTTCGGCCCAGGTGTCGAAGGCGGGTTCAGCGGCGAAGGCGGGGGAGACGAAGAGGACAAACGGGAGAAACGCGCGGAGCCGATGGAGCGATTTCATGGGAAGAAAGAAGCGGGGCGTGGTCGCGGATGTCGAGCGAGGGCGAGTGCGGCGGGACAACCCGCGTCTCCTCGGCTCGCTGAGAATGCTGGGCACCACCGGCGCGTTAGGGGTAACGCGTGCTGCCTTCGGGCAGGTTCACACGGGCCACGGGGAGCCGGGCGGGCCGAAGCGGGTGTCGGCGGGGAAGTGCAGGCCGAAGGTGTCGGCGAGGACGGCGAGGAGTTCGGTGGCCGTGGCGAGATCGCGTTTCTCGGCGCGGCCGTCGGCGTGGCGGGTGGTGAACTCGCGGTTCATGAGGGTGTGGCGGACGCCGTGAGGCGCGGCGCGGCCGAGGATGAGATTTTGGCGGAACTTGGAATTCGGATTCGTGCTGGTCCACCAGTTGGCGAGCTCGCGGTCGATGGGCGGCATTTCCTCGAGGGTGAATTCGCAGACGTCGAGCCACTCGGTATCGAAGCGGACCTGGTGAAAATACCGCGCGCCTTCGCGCAGGATGCGGCGCGGCTCGTGGGGAGTGAGCTGCTCGCCATCGTGGTGCAGGCGAATCGCGCAGGTGAGCGAGAGACCGCCGACGCCGGCATCGACGAACCAGGAAACGCCATCGAGTTCGACGCGGATGAAGAGATGGGTGCGCGGCGGCGTGAAGTCGCGCGGGCGTTGCCAGCGCACGCGGGCGCTGAGGGGGGCGGCGCGAAAGCCGAGCGCGAGGAGCGCGTCGAGGAGGAGGCTGTTTTGCTCGAAGCAATAGCCACCGCGGCGATCGCGGACGAGTTTTTGGAAAATGGCGGCGGGATCGAGCTCGATGGTGCGGCCGAGGAGAACGTCGAGGTTTTCAAACGGGATCGATTGCACGTGGGCGGCGGCGAGGGCGTGCAGCGTGACGATCGCGGGTGTGCGCGGACCGGCGTAGCCGATGCGGGCGAAGTAGGCGTCGAGGTCGAGGGACACGCGGGAGGGTAGCGCAGATCGGGCGGTGCGGGGAGAGGCGGCGGATAAATTAAATGGGGTGGAGCTGTGCGGGTCAGTTTGGACGCAACGCCAGCCAGCCGTAAGCCGCCGTGTAGATCGCGCACTCGGCGAGCAGCAGGGCGTAGCCGA
>JANYBX010000146.1 GCA_025360615.1 Opitutia bacterium | reverse complement strand
CGGCGGCGGCGAGCAGCGGCGCGGCGGCGCGCCAGCAAAGCGCGATGCCGAGCGCCAGGCTCAGCAGCAGGCTGAAGCCGGCGGCGAAGATCGGATTTTGCAGCCTGGTCATCATGAGTGGAAGGGGGCGGGACGGGCGAAGTGGCGGCGGCCGGCGAAGTCGTCGAACTCCGCCTGTTCCTCGCGGGCGAGGGAGAGGCGGTGGGCGGCGCGGGCTTTTTCCTCGAGGCGGTGGACCACTTCGAGTTTCCGGTGCGCCTCGATGTAGGCGGTGCGGCTGCGGTCCATTGTCTCGCGCGCGGCGAGTACGCGGCGTTCGGATTCGCCCTGGGCGGCGCATTCGCGCTGGTAACCGGCGAAATTTTGCGCCTCGACGGAAGGGCTGAAACGTTCGCGCCGGCCGGCGGTCACGGCGCGTTCAAACTCGGCGACGCGGGCGCGGGCGCGGGCGAGTTCCTCCTCGGAGAGCACGTAGGCATGGACGGTGGTGGCGAAGGCTTCGCGCGCGCGCTGCTCGTGGTGGGCGCGCAACACGGCGAGTGGACGGAGGGGAAAGTGGAAACGTTTCATCCGAGGAGGGCGGCGAGGTTTTGGAAGGTCTGGGCACGCGTGGTCTGCTCGTGGATCGGCTGGCGGAGAAATTTCTTCAGCGGCTCGTGCAGTGAGATCGCGTGGTCGAGCGCGGCGTTGGCGCCTTTCTGGTGGGCGCCGATGGAGATGAGATCCTCGTGCTTGCGGTAGAGTGCGAGCTGCTCCCGGGCGCGGGCGGCGAGGGCGACTTCGTCGGGCGAGCAAACGTCGCGCGTGAGGCGGCTCACGCTTTCCAGCACGTCGATCGCCGGGTAGTGGTTGAAGTGCGCGAGCGAGCGGGAGAGCACGATGTGGCCGTCGAGGATGCCGCGCACGGCATCGGCGACAGGCTCGTTCATATCATCGCCTTCGACGAGCACGGTGTAGAGCGCGGTGATGGCGCCGCGCTCCCCGGCGCCGGCGCGTTCGAGCAGGCGGGGCAGCAGCGCGAAGACGGAAGGCGTGTAGCCGCGCGTGGCGGGCGGTTCGCCGATGGCGAGTCCGATTTCGCGCTGCGCCATCGCGAAGCGGGTCACCGAGTCCATCATGAACAAAACGTTTTTGCCCGCATCGCGCCACGCTTCGGCAATCGCGGTGGCGGTGAAGGCGGCGCGGAGGCGCAGCGGCGCGGGCGTATCGGAGGTGGAGACGACGACGACGGCGCGTTTCAAGCCTTCGGGCCCGAGATCCTTTTCGATGAACTCGCGCACCTCGCGGCCGCGTTCGCCGACGAGTGCGACGACGATCACATCGGCCTCGGAGGCGCGCGCGATCATGCCCATCAACGTCGATTTGCCGACGCCGGAGCCGGCGAAGAGACCGAGTCGCTGGCCGCGGCCGAGCGGGGTGAAAGCGTCGATCGCGCGGACGCCGGTGACAAAGGGTTCGCGGATGCGCTGGCGGCGCAGCGGATGGGGAGGTGCGGCGGTGCGGGGCGCGTCGTGCTCGACGGGCAACAGGCCGAGGCCATCGAAGGGGCGGCCGAGCGCATCGAGGACGCGGCCGAGCATTTCGGGGCCAGTGCGCGGCAGCGGCGGCTGGGCGCTGGCGGCGACTTGGCAGCCGACGTGCAGGCCCGCCATGTCGCCGAGCGGCATGAGCAGCACGCGGTGTTCGCGGAAGCCGACGACCTCGGCGCGGACGTTAAAATCGTTGCGCGGCGAGTGCACGAGACAGAGATCCCCGAGGCCGACGTTGGGCCCGTCGGATTCGATAATGAGACCGGCGACGGCGGTGACCGTGCCGAGCCGCTGCACCGGCGGCAGGTGGCGGATTTGCGTGCGGAGCACGTCAACGAGCGGGGCGACGGCCGAGGTCATGACCCGAACCCCCCATCGATTGAATGCCAGTTTGTAATATAATACGTTACAAACTGCCGACTAGAGTTGGCAGGTTTGTAATATAATACGTTACAAGCTGGATGGTGGCTGGTCATGTGGGGAGGAGGCTGTGGGCGAGGGCGGCGAGTTTGGTGCTTTGGCGCGCATCGGTGAGGCCGAAGCGGCTGCGTACCTGGCAGTCGCCGGGAGCGAGCGTGGGCTCGGTGCGGATGCGGAGGCCGGGGTAGCGCTGCATCCAGTCAGGCGTGATTTTTTCGAGGAGCGCGGCGTCGCGCGGGGAAACGGCGAGTTCCAGATTTTCGCGCTCGGGGGAGAGTTCGGCGAGCGCCTCGGCACAGAGGCGGGAAATGATTTCGGGCGGCGGCTCGTAACCGGCGAGGAGGCGACGGGCGAGCTCGAGGGCGAGCTCGGGCAGGGCATCGCGGAGCTGCACGAGGATGGCGGGTTCGAGGGTGGCGAGTTTTTTCAGGACGCCTTCGCTGAGCGCGCCCATGTCGGCGCGAAGCTCGACCATCTGCTGGTCGGCGAGGGCGCGGGCGGCATCGACGCCGGAGCGGTAGGCGGTCTGCGCATGGGCCGCCAGTTCGGCTTCGGTGCAGAAGCGACCTTGCTGCCCGGGGATGGCGGCGCCGGCGAGCGGGCGATCAAAGGCAAGGAGTTTGGCGAAGGCCATGGGGCGGGGAATTTTATCAGGTGACGACGGCTTGGTCGCCGTCGGCATCGAGGGTGATTTGGTTTTCCTCCTCGAGGCGGCGGACGACTTGGATGATCGCATCCTGCGCGACTTCGACGTCCTTGAGGCGGACGGGGCCGAGCATCTCGATCTCCTCCTTGAGGCTTTCGGCGGCGCGCTTGGAGATGGCGCCGTAGAATTTGGAGCGGAGGGCTTCGCTGGCGGATTTCATCGAGATGGCGAGGCTGCCGGACTCGACTTCGCGGAGCACGCGCTGGAGGTCCGCCGGTTGCAGGCGGTTGAGATCCTCGAACCCGAAGAGTTTCTTGCGGATCGCGGCACTGAGCTTCGCGTTGCGCTCCTCGAGGCGGGAGAGGAGGGTCTTGCTCGTGTCCTTGTCCATGAGGTTGAGAATATCGGCGACGGCGCGGACGCCGCCGCTGCGGGACAGGGCGGGGCGGGCTTTCGAATCGAAGCGGCTGCAGAGGTTGTGGGCGACCTTGTTGGCGAGCTCGGTGGAGGTGGCCTCGATCGAGCCGAGGCGGTCGAGCACTTCATCGCGCGTCTCGGGACTGATGAGTCCGAACACTTCGGCGGCCTTGGTGGTTTCGAGATAGGAGAGGACGAAGGCGATCGTCTGCGCCTGCTCGTAGCGGATGAGGTTGTAAATCTGGCGGCCTTCCATGTCGGCGATCTCCTTGACGACGACGTTGGAGGTGTTCGGGTGGCCGACGCGGTCGAGGATGGCGGTGGCGCGGCGGTCGCCCTTGGCGATGCCCAGGGTGCGTTGCGCGTAGTCGGCGCCACCGAGGGCGGAGGTGGCGCCGTGGGCCACGACGCCGGAGAATTCCTCGACGACGAGCTTCTGCATCGCCTCGGAAATAATCGAGAGCGAGGACATCTCGCGGCAGACGGCCTCGACTTGGGCGTCGTCAAACTGGTTGAGCACGTCGGCGGCAGATTCGGCGCCGATGACGACGAGGAACGCGGCGAGCTTCTGCTGCCGGGTAAACTTGGTGTAGTCCATTTCGACGGCCATGGCGGATTAGTTTTTGCTGGCGGCGACCGCAGGGCCTTCTGAGGCGGCCCAATCGCGGAGGGCGGCGCCGGCGTTGGCGGGTTTGCGACGTATGAGCTCGTTGAGCACATCGGCGGTGACGCTGTTCGAATTCGGGAGCGCGCGGGCGGCGGCCTCGGGCGTCATCGAGAGGACTTCGACAGGGACGGGTTCGGGTTTTTGTTTGCCGAGGATGCGGACAAAAATGAGGAGCACGAGGGCGGCGCCGGCGACGGCGGCCCAGCGGCTGGCGACCTCGATCCAGCTTTGGAGGCGACCTTCGCTTTGGAGCGCGGCGATCTGCGCGGGGACGCGGTCCACGGCTTGGAAGGGTGTTTCCTGGAGCGAGACGAGGGACTCGAGCGTCTGGCCGGGGGCGGCTTTGAGGCCGAGGGCGTTGACGACGAGTTGGCGGAGGGCGTTGAGTTCCTCGGCGGAGCGTTTTTGCACGACGGGTTCGGCGGGCGGGGCTTTCGGATCGGCGCCGGCGGCGGGAGGGGCGGCGGGCGTGACGCGGGGAGCGACGAAGACGGCGGCAGAGAGATTTTTCACGGTGCCGGGATTGCGCGTGGTGTTGGTGACGGTGCGGTTGATCTCGTAGGTGGTGGTGCTGTTCTTGCGGCTCTGGTCGTTCTTGGAAACGGGCGGGGCGTCGGCGGCGGCGGTGCTGCCGGATTTTTCGGGGAGGTTGGCGCTGACGCCGACGGCTCCGCCGGAGGCGCGGGATTCAGTGGAGGCGGTGGTATCCTCGGTCTTGGTGAGTGTGCGAACGACCTGGCCCTCGGGATCGAATTTTTCCTGCACGAGCGTGGTGGCTTCGGTCTCGATCTCGGCGGAGACGCGGACGACGGCGTTGCCGGGGCCGATGACGGCGGCGAGCATGGACTCGACTTTTTTCGCGAGGTAATCCTCGACCTGCTGTTTGTAGCGCATCTGCGAGGAGGCGGTGCCGAGGGTGGGGTCCTGCTTGAGTTCCTCGGAGAGGACGCGGCCGCGATTGTCCACGATGGCGACTTGGTCAACGGCGAGGCCTTGGACAGAATTCGCGACGAGGTGGCGGATGGAGTTGACCTGATCGATGTCGAGCCGGCCGCCGCCGACATCGATGAAGACCGAGGCGGTGGCCTTCACGCCTTGGTCGGTGAGGAGGAGGCGATTCTCGGGCTGCACGATCATGACGCGGGCCGAGCGCACGCCTTGGACCTGCATGATGGTGCGGCTGAGTTCGCCTTGGAGAGCGCGGAGATAATTCGTGCGCTGGACAAAATCGGAGAGGCCGAACTGGCCTTTGTCGAAGATCTCGAAGCCCACGCCTTCGCCGCTGGGAATGCCTTTGCCGGCGAGATCCATGCGGAGCTTGTAGACCTGATCCGCGGGGACTTGCACGGCGGTGCCGCCGGCGGTGACTTGGTGGGGGATGTTTTGCGACTGAAGATAACTGATGACGGCCGCGGCATCCTTGTCGCCCATGCGCGCGTACAGGAGCTGGTAGTCGGGGCGCTTCGACCACATGACGACCGCGATGAGGCCGCCGGCGACGGCGAGGGCGGCGACAGCGAGGGAGACGCGTTGGTTGAGGCCGAGCTGCTGCCAGAGGGCGAGGAGCGAGTTGGCGAAGGTTTTCATTCAGACGAAAGGGAGCGGGTCGGACGGGGGAGAAGGATGTGAAGAAAGAGAAACGAGAAAGCGGGGGCGGGCCCTTACACCTGCATGCGCATGAGTTCCTGGTAGGATTCGACGAGCTTGTTGCGTGTTTCGACCATCAGGGAGAACGAGACGGAGGCTTCCTGCATGGCGATCACGCTCTGGTGAATCTGGTCGGTCTCGCCGAGGAGGACCTTGCGGGTCATCGCTTGGGAGACGTCTTGCTTCGCGCTGACGGAGGCGACGAGGGTGTCGAGGACTTTGCCAAACCCATCCGAGGGCACCGGCGACTGGAGGCCGGTCGGCAGCATGAGGCCGGTCTTCGGCGAGGCGGCGTCGAGCGGGTTGAGGAGCGGGCTGGCGAGGGGATTGACGGAGCCGATGGGGGACATGGCGAAAAATTATTTGCCGATTTCGAGGGCTTTCATGGCGAGCTGGCGGGCGCTTTTGGCGACGGAGAGGTTGGCCTCGTAGGCGCGGGAGGCGGTGATGAGGTCAACCATTTCGTAGGCGAGGTTGACGTTGGGCATCGTGACGAGGCCGTCGGTCTTGGCGTCGGGATGCTGGGGGTTGTAAACCTGCTGGCCGGGCGTGCGGTCGGCGGTGATACTGCCGACTTTCACGGTCTGGAGCGCGAGGCCGCCGGCGCCGGTGTGGCGGACGAGTTCGCCTTCGAAGGAGACGACCTGCCGCTGGTAGGGGCCGCCACTCGGCGTGCGCGTGGTCTGGGCGTTCGCGATATTTTGGGCGACGATGTCGAGGCGGGTCTTTTGCGCGTTGAGTGCGCTGGCGGTGATGTCGATGCCGGAGATGAGGTTCATGGGGCGGAGAGCGGCGGGCGAGCCGGTCAGGAGATGCGGCCGGTGATGGCCATCCGCAGTTGCTTGAGATTGCTGGAGACGACTTCGCTGAGGTAGTCGAACTCGACGGCGTTTTTATTCATCGCGAGCAGCTCGTGCTCGATCTCGACGGAGTTGCCATCGGGACGGAGACTGCGGGCGGCGGCATCCTCGACGATCTGCGGGCGCAGCGTGTTCGGCGTGGAGGCGAGCTGGCCACTTTCGAGGCGGGCTTTGAGTTGTTGCGCAAAATCACCCGCGACATCGAGCCGGCGGAAGCCGGGCGTCTCGGCGTTGGCGATGTTGGTGGCGATGGCCTCGTGCCGAAGCGCAGTGGCATCGAGAAGCTTCCGGGCCAACTGGTAGTTGTCGGTTTGGAAGACGGGATCGATCATACCCGGCGGATTTAGCAAAGCCGGTGCCAGCTGGTTTATCGGCAACGCTAGCCATTGGTTTTTAGTTAAATACAATTATCACGTAGATTCTTATCCGGGAAAGGCCGTAGGGCGGACTACGGGACGGAAAAAATTGCCGAGTGCCGCCGCC
>JANYBX010000143.1 GCA_025360615.1 Opitutia bacterium | reverse complement strand
CCGGCGTGCATGACGGAGGTTTGCGGCGAAGAGCCGGTGCCGCCGTCGTGTCCGCTGATGAGGACGACGTCGGCGTGCGCCTTCGCGACGCCGGCGGCAATCGTGCCGACGCCGACTTCGGCGACGAGTTTTACGCTGATGCGCGCGCCGCGGTTGGCGTTCTTCAGGTCGTGGATGAGCTCGGCGATATCCTCGATGGAATAGATGTCGTGGTGCGGCGGCGGGGAAATGAGGCCAACGCCGGGGGTGGTTTTGCGGGTCTTGGCGATCCACGGATAAACCTTGGAGCCGGGCAACTGGCCGCCCTCGCCGGGCTTAGCGCCCTGCGCCATCTTGATCTGGATTTCCTTCGCGCTGACGAGGTATTCGCTCGTGACGCCGAAACGGCCGGCGGCGACCTGCTTGATCGCGGAGTTCTTCGAATCGCCGTTGGCCATCGGGATGAAGCGTTCGGCGTCTTCGCCGCCTTCGCCCGTGTTGGACTTGCCGCCGATGCGATTCATCGCGATGGCGAGGGTTTCGTGAGCTTCCTTGCTGATGGAGCCGTAGGAAATCGCGCCGGTCTTGAAGCGCTTGAAGATGGACTCGACGGACTCGACTTCGGCGAGCGGGATCGCGTCGGCGGGCTTGAAATCGAGCATGCCGCGGAGCGTGCAGAGGTTCTTCGAGGTGTCGTTGACGATCTTCGAGTAGTCTTTGAACGCGGCGTAGCTCGTGGTGCGCACCGCGCGCTGGAGGCGGTGAATCGATTCCGGGCTGAAGAGGTGATACTCGCCGTCGTTGCGCCACTGATACTGGCCGCCGACGGGGAGAACGTGGCCGTTGACCTCGCGGTCCGGGTAAGCGGCGCGATGGCGGGCGATGACTTCCTGCGCGATGACGTCGAGGCCGATGCCGCCGACGCGCGAAGGGGTCCACGTGAAATAGTGGTCGATCACGTCCTGACGGAGGCCGACGGCTTCGAAGACTTGCGCGCCGCGGTAGCTCTGAATCGCGGAGATGCCCATCTTGGACATGACCTTGATGACGCCCTTCGAGGCGGCTTTGACCATGTTCTTGCACGCGGTCTTGTGGTCGATGTTGGGCAGCAGACCGTCTTGGATCATGCCGTCGATCGTCTCGAAGGCGACGTAGGGATTGATCGCGCTGCAACCGTAGCCGATCAGCAGCGAGAAATGGTGAACCTCGCGGGCCTCGCCGGTTTCGAGCACCATGCTGATGCAGGTGCGGAGGCCTTCGCGGATGAGATAATGGTGCAGACCGGCGACGGCGAGGAGCGCGGGAATCGGCGCGAATTCCTTCGTGACGCCGCGGTCGCTGAGGATGAGGACCGTGACCTCGTCTTCCTCGATCATGCGGCGCGAGAGGAGACAAAGCTCCTCCATGGCCTTCGCGAGGCCGCGTTCGCCCCGGGTGATGCGGAAGAGAATCGGCAGCACGCCGACCTTGAAGCCGGGCTGGTCGAGGCGGCGGATTTTCGCGAACTCCTCGTTGGTGACGACGGGCCACTTCAACTCGATGCGGCGGCACGCCATCGGATCGGGGTTGAGCAAGTTGCCCTCGGAGCCGAGACGCGTTTCGGCGGAGGTGACGATTTCCTCGCGGATCGAATCGATCGGAGGATTGGTGACCTGCGCGAAGAGCTGCTTGAAATAATCGTAGAGCAGGCGCGGCTTGTTCGAGAGCACGGCGAGCGGCGTATCGTTGCCCATCGAGCCGATGGCTTCGACGCCATCGCGCGCCATCGGAGCGAGGATGATGCGCTGGTCTTCGAACGTGTAGCCGAAAGCGATCTGGCGATGGAGCAGCGTGTCGTGATCGGGCACGGGGACCTTGGGGGCCTCGGGCAAATCTTCGAGATGCACGAGATGCTCATCGAGCCACGCGCGGTAGGGGCGCTCGCTCACGAGCTGTTGCTTGATCTCTTCGTCGGGAATGATGCGGCCCTGCACGGTGTCCACGAGGAACATCTTGCCCGGCTGGATGCGGCCCTTTTGGCGAACTTTCTCGGGTGGCACATCGAGCACGCCAGCCTCGGAGGCCATGATGACGACATCGTCGGTCGTGACGTAGTAGCGCGAAGGACGGAGGCCGTTGCGGTCGAGCACGGTGCCGATCTGCACGCCGTCGGTGAACGCCAGCGCGGCGGGGCCGTCCCACGGCTCCATCAAGCACGAGTGATACTGGTAGAAGGCCTTGCGATCGTCCGCCATCGTCTCGTGGTTGGACCACGGCTCGGGGATCATCATCATCATCGCGTGCGAGATCGGACGTCCGGCGAGGACGAGGAGTTCGAGTGTGTTGTCGAACATCGCCGAGTCGGAGCCGTTCGGGTTGATGATCGGGAGAATCTTGGGCATGTCCTCGCCGAAAAGTTCGGAGGCGAAGCGGGCCTGGCGGGCGTGCATCCAATTGATGTTGCCGCGGAGGGTGTTGATTTCGCCGTTGTGCGCGACGTAGCGGTAGGGATGCGCGCGGTCCCAGCTGGGAAACGTGTTCGTGCTGAAACGCGAATGCACGAGGCCGATCGCCGTCTCCATCGACGGGTTTTTCAGATCGGTGAAATAGGCGTCGAGCTGCGTCGTGAGCAGCATGCCTTTATAGACGATGGTCTTGAACGAAAGGCTGGGCAGATACCAAGTCTCGCCGCCGCCGACGGTGGCCGAGCGGATCTCGGTGTAGGCGCGCTTGCGGATGATGTAGAGCTTCCGCTCGAAGGCCATGTCGTCGGTGATCGCGGGATTCCGGCCGATGAAGACTTGGCGGATAAACGGCTCGGAGGATTTCGCGGTTTCGCCGAGGGAGGAGTTGTCGGTGGGGACGGTGCGCCAGCCGAGCAGCGTCTGTCCTTCGGATTGGATGATCCGGCCAAAGAGTTCCTCGAGCTTGCGGCGCATCGTGGGATTGCGCGGCATGAAGACGTGGCCGCTGCCGTAGTGACCGAGTTCGGGCAGGGAGATGCGGGCCTTTTTGCAGACCTCCACGTTAAACTTGTGGGGCATCTGGATGAGGATGCCTGCGCCGTCGCCGGTGTTTACTTCGGCACCACTGGCACCGCGATGATCGAGGTTAACCAGCACTTGGATCGCGTCCTGCAGGATCTTGTGGGACTTGCGGCCCTTCATATCGACGACGAAGCCGACGCCGCAGGCATCATGCTCGAACCACGGATCGTAGAGGCCCTGTTTGGCCGGCCGAGCGGGCATCGCGAGGGAGGCGGAATCGTCGTGAGAAGCGCTGCTGGTGTTCATGTCGGAGTGGCTGGAAAAGGGAGGAGCGGCGAAGCGAGGGCTTGGTGAGTGTGCAAAAAAAAGGCCGGTCTGGCTGGTGCGAGAGCGGCCCGGTGCTTTAGGTGCGGTGAGCGCTCTGCATCAATTAGAAGAAGCGCACCGTTTTGGTCGCCATCTTGGCGTGCTCTTCATCCGAGCAGCCCGCGTTGGTCGCGGCACCGGCGGAAATGTCGGTGGGTTTAACGAGATCGTTGCTGAGGAGATAGTTTTCAACTTCTTCACCGGAGATATCAGCAAGCATCACGCCATCAATCTCGACGCAGGGCGAAAGGGGCTGGCCGGACTTCGCGACCATTTCCGCGTAGTTGGCGCGGTTGTTGATGATATCGATATCCTCGAACGGGAGGCTGTGCTTGCGCATGATGGCGCGGACACCATTGGACCAGCCACAGGAGGGCTTGAGATAGGCTTTGATCTTCATTTGGTGAACGTGGATGAGGGCAAAAACGGTGCAAGTGATAGGGAGCGTTTTTCGTCCGGCAAGCCCCGTCTTCGGCTGTGCGTAATTTTTTTCCGCCCCGACTGTGCTCCCGGCTTTTTTCTAGCCGCGCGCGCCGCGCCGCGCTATCGCTCGGCCAATGAAAGTTCTCGTGACCGGCGCGGCCGGCTTCATCGGTTATCATGTGTCCCGTCGTCTCGCCGAGACGAAGCGCTGCGACGTGCTCGGGGTGGATAACCTCGGCGACTACTACGACGTTGCGCTGAAGAACGCGCGCCTGGCGGAGCTCGCGCCACTGGAGAAATTTCGGTTTTTGCAGGCAGACTTCGCCGACGCGGAAAAGTTCGCCGCGCTCGTCGCGCACGTTCAGCCCGACTACCTGGTGCATCTCGGCGCGCAACCCGGCGTGCGCTACAGCTTGGAAAATCCCGGCGCCTACACGCACAGCAATCTCGTGGGTTTCGCCAGCGTGCTCGAGGCCTGCCGCCGCACGCCGCCGAAGCATCTCGTCTACGCGTCGAGCAGCAGCGTTTACGGCGCGGGGGCGACCTCGCCGTTCGCCGAGGACGACGATACGGACCAGCCCACGTCGTTTTACGGCGCCACGAAAAAGGCCAACGAACTCCTCGCGCACAGCTACGCGCGCACGCACGGCCTCAATGTCAGCGGGCTGCGCTTCTTCACCGTCTACGGCCCGTGGGGCCGGCCTGACATGGCGCCGACGCTCTTCGCGCGCGCTTTAAGCGAGGGGAAGCCCTTGAAGCTTTTCAACCACGGGAAAAACCTCCGCGACTTCACTTATGTGGACGATATCGTCGACGGTGTCGTGCGCGTGCTCCTCTACCCGCCCGCCCAAACGCCGGTGCCGCCCGCGCGCATTTTTAATCTCGGTCACAACCGCCCCGTCGAGACGCTGCTCTTCGTGAAAATGCTGGAGCAACTCCTCGGTCGCCCCGCGCAACTGGAGCTTCTTCCCCCGCAAACCGGCGACATGCTGGAAACCTGCGCCGACCTCACGCGCGTGACCGCCGCCGTGGGTTACACGCCCAAAGTTCCCCTTGAGGAGGGTCTGCGCCGCTTCGTCGAGTGGTTCAAAACCTACTATCGCCTGTAGGAGCGGCTTTATGCCGCGATCGTGGACGTCGCCTTTCAAAGAAGATCGCGGCGTAAAGCCGCTCCTACAGTTTAGCTTTCCGATGAAAACCATTCTGCTCCTCGTCGCCTCGAATATCTTCATGACGCTCGCGTGGTATGGCCACCTGAAGTTCAAGTTTCTCGAGGGTAAATCGCTCCTCATCGTCATCCTCGTGTCGTGGGGCATCGCGTTCTTCGAGTATTGCCTGATGGTGCCGGCGAATCGCGGCGGCTACCTCAGCGGCGAGTTCAGCGGGTATCAGTTAAAAATCATCCAGGAAGCCATCACGCTCGCCGTCTTCGTCGTCTTCGCGTCGCTCGTGCTGAAGGAAAAACTCACGTGGAACTACGGCGTGAGCTTCGCGCTGATCCTGCTCGCGGTGTGGTTCGCCACCGCGTTCAAGCCCGGCAGCGGCACGCCGGGCGGGCACTGAGTTTCGGACGAATGCGTTTCCCCGGTTGTTTGGCGGAGTGTAGTTCGCGCATTTCCTGTTCGCATCCGCTCATGTTTACAATTTCTCTCGTGCCATAATGCTGCTGAAAATTCAGCCATGAACGCGACCCTGCTCAAACGGCTTTTCCGCGCGATTCAATCCGGCTCCGCTCCGGACGTTGAGGTTTTGTGCCGACGTATCGTGGAAGGCGAAAAGCGAGTCGGCCACGTCCGGATCGCGCAAGACCTTGAGGGGATTCTTAAGCAGTCGCGGGCGTCCGGACCGGTTTCGGCACCCGGGTTGTTGGCGCGGATGCCCACAAGTCGGCGGGATTCGGCCCCGCTCCTCCAAGAAGTTTCGGTTGATCAACTGCGGCACGAGATGGTTTTGCCGGCGGCGGTTGAAAAACGATTCCAGCGAATAGAAAAGGAATTCGCCGCCCGGTCCCGCCTAGCAAAGCACGGGCTGAAGCCGCGTCACCGCATCCTGCTCTACGGTCCTCCCGGTTGCGGCAAAAGCCTCGGTGCGGAGCGACTCGCGTGGAATACCGGTTTGCCCCTCCGCAAGGTGCGTTTTGATACGCTGCTCTCCTCGTATTTTGGCGAAACGATGGCCAACTTGCGCAAAGTGTTCGACGCCGCGCAGGCGTCACCCTGCGCGTTGTTCTTGGATGAGTGCGATACCCTCGCGCGCTCGCGCATGGAGCGAAACGACGTCGGTGAAGTGACGCGTATCACGAATGGTCTGCTTGAGATGTTGGAGCACCACCGGGGCGACGGTCTCGTGATCGCGGCGACGAATCTGGACTCGGCGTTAGACACGGCGCTTTTCCGCCGCTTCGACGAAGTGCTGAAGATACCCCTGCCGGGCATCGACGAGATTGAACGGCTCCTGCATGTGACGCTTTCTGCGATGGAAACCGACCGCGCGTTGGCGTGGCGCGACCTCGCGCAGGCGATGGACGGCATGTCAGGCTCAGAAGTGGTGCATGTTGGACAAAACGCGGCGAAACACTGCGTGCTGGAAGGACGCAAGAAAGTGGGCGACGCCGATATTCGTCATGCGTTGCTGGAAATCCACGAGCGCCACCATCAGGCTCCATAATTTCGCATGCCTCGGCCGAGCGAATTTCCGCATTTGCAATTGGCGTGGCGCGGCCAGTTCGAGCCGAAGTTCCGCGGAGGGCCACTCAAGAATAGTGAGGTAAAACAAAATAAGGCCGATCCACGCGCCCACGCGCAGCGTTTACGAAGAGTGTTGGATCGCTGGCAGGTAGATTTTGAAGAAGTGCGTCGATCTCGGGAGGCGACAGGATTGCCAGCAGTCGAAGGTGACCACGGGTTTATTCTGCGAGTGCCAGAGGGCAGCGACGGCGACGCAATCGCCTATGCGCTCGGGGTTGAGCTGGTAACCGAGACCGAGGAGGGGCTGATGCTCGTTGCGACAAAGGATCTATCGGTGGCGCGCCTTCGGGATGTGCTGACCAAATTCGAGTTGGGACAAAAAGGCGGAGGCATGGGAGCCGGCGTGCTTGAGATTTTCGATGGGCCGGAAGATCCGAGACGGCTCGATCAGATTTTGACCGATGAGGTTCGACTGTTTTGGCCGTTTGAGGATGCCCGCGACTATGTTTTTGATCTTGGCGTTCAAAGTGCCGAAAGCACGCGACGGATGAAGTGGCCGCGTGGCCCAAAGCGAAAGGCCGAGACGGACGAGGAGTTCGAGGCCCGGAGGAGCGCCGAACGCCAGAAGGCCCACGAAGAATGGACGGAGATATGGGATGCTAACGTGGATTCACGCCTGCGAGAGTTGGAGCCGTTCATTGAACATCCCGATTATCGAGGGACCATCGTTGCCGGGCCCATGAATATTTCTGAACAAGAAGTGAAAGACGGATTGATTTTTCCGGACAGCTTTCAGGTGCGGGTGAGGATGAGCGGAGCCGGCTTCAAGGACGTCCTCCGCAACTTCGCCCATCTGTTCGAGATCGCCCTACCGGATGACGTCCAGCAACCGGGGACTGGCGAGGGAACGAGTGGCGCAGACGAGGGATATTTACTCCAAGCTCCTCCGGCCGACGCCCCTGCGGTGTGCGTAATCGACAGCGGCATCCAAGAGGACCATCGCTGGCTCGCAGCCGCCATCGATGGCCACACGAGCCGAAATTTCATCCCCGGAGATAATCCGGCCGACGTGGCCGACTACTTTCCGCCCCGCGGCCACGGAACACGCGTGGCCGGCGCAGTGCTTTATCCCGGTGAGATTCCCAAGGAGGGACAAATAGAAGCTGTGGCTTGGATTCAGAATGCTCGCGTTTTGACGGCGGAAAACAAATTGCCGAAGGATTTGCCGCCCGAGCGTTACCTCGCGGCGGTGGTTCAGCATTTTCAGGCCAGCGCGCTTCGCACCAAGATTTTCAATCATTCGATCAACGCGAGTGTGCCATGTCCGAAACGGCGAATGAGCGCGTGGGCGGCAAAATTGGACGAACTTTCTCATGACCGGGACGTGCTGTTCCTGCAATCGGCTGGGAATATCGACGGCGGGTTGGGGAACCAAGCCAACCCGGGACTCCGCGCCCATCTTCAGGCCGGGTTAAATCATCCAGACCAGCTCTTGGTCGATTCGTCGCGCATCGCCAATCCCGCGCAGAGTCTGCACGCGTTGGCGGTGGGCTCGGTTGCACAAGAGATTTTTGCCGGCCCGTTGAATCGATCTTTTGCGCAGGAAGCCGGTCAACCTTCTGGTTTCAGCCGCACCGGCTTTGCCCCGCCGTGGTCGGCAGTGAAGCCAGATGTGGTCGAAGTTGGCGGTGACCTCGTGCATGAGAAAACCATCCCTCACCTCGTCCGCCACGACACCCGATCAAGTATCGAACTGCTCAACTCGACCCCTCACGGGGAAGCCGCATACGCAAAGAACGGCGCGGGGACATCGTTCGCTGCGCCCAAGGTCGCTCACATTGCCGCGCAGCTACAGCAACTGTTGCCCGATGCTTCGCCACTGTTGTATCGGGCATTGATTGTGCAAAGCGCGCGCTGGCCTGCTTGGGCCGAAAACGACACCAACAAAGATCGCGTGCTCCGACTTGTCGGCTACGGCCTTCCATCTCTCGAACGAGCTACTAACAACGCGCCGAATCGCGTGACGCTCATCACTCCCACATCGCTGAAACTGCACAGTAAACAGTATCATCTCTTTTCGTTGGCGATTCCCGAGGAACTCAGGGGCCCGGCCGTGGAAGCAAGAATCCGAGTGGAGGTAACCATGGCCTACACAGCGGAACCCCGTCGCACGCGGGCACGCAACCGCAGTTATTTGGAAACTTGGCTGGATTGGGAATCCAGTAATCTCGAAGAGCCGCTAGAAAAATTCAAAGCTCGGATGGAGACAGGTGGAGGCTCCTCAAACCGGGAATTTCCTTGGATGATGCGGCAACGGGACAATTGGGGGACTGTCGAGAAAACCAATAGCACCCGAGGCACCGCGCAAAAAGATTGGGCGGTATTTAACGCCACGAATTTCCTGCGGAATTTGCCATCGCTGTGCGAGGTCACGTGGGATGGAACCATCGGGAGGGCGCGGGCGCTGCGCACTACTGTCTCGTTGTTTCGTTTGAGGTGCTGGAAGGCGAACTCCCCATTTACCAAATGATCAGGGAGGAAATTCGCTCGGAGGTTAGGGCCAGCGCCGCTCCATAGGGCTTTAACCACCAGCGCGCATGGGACTGATTCAGTGCGGGGATAGGTATCTCGAAAATACCCCGCGCTGAATTGGCCGTGGCTCCGCACCACGAGTGCAAGCCGCATCGCCGGGATTTATTCCCGCAATGATGACCTGCTCCGCGCTTGCTTCTCCCCCACCCTCTCTTCTCTTCTCCGTCTTTCACTCTACGTTCAACCCGCTTCCGTTTCCCCATGTCCAAAGCCGCCCCTGCCACTAAGTCCGCCGCTGTCGCCCCCGCCGTTCACGCCCGCGAGAAAAACATCGAGCTCGCGCTCTCCGCCATCACCAAAACCTTCGGCGACGGCTCGATCATGCGGCTCGGCAGCAACGCCAAGATGAAGGTCGAGACACTCTCCACCGGCTCCCTCGCCGTGGACCTCGCCCTCGGCGTGGGCGGCTTGCCGAAAGGCCGCATCATCGAGATCTACGGGCCGGAATCCTCGGGTAAAACCACCTTCTGTCTCAGCGTGATCGCCGAGGCGCAAAAAAAAGGCGGGCTCGCCGCCTTCATCGACGTCGAGCACGCGCTCGATCCAAAATACGCCCGCGTCGTCGGCGTGAATCTCGACGACCTCCTCGTTTCCCAGCCCGACTCCGGCGAAGACGCGCTCAACATCATGGAGACGCTCATCCGGTCGAACTCGATCGACGTCATTGTCCTCGATTCCGTCGCCGCCCTCATCACCAAGGCCGAACTCGACGGCCAGATGGGCGACATGACGATGGGCAGTCAGGCCCGCCTGATGTCGCAGGCCATGCGCCGCCTCACTGCGGTCGTCAGCAAGACGAACTGCGTCTGCATTTTCACCAATCAGATCCGCGAAAAAATCGGCGTCATGTTCGGCAGCCCCGAGACCACCTCTGGCGGACGCGCGCTGAAATTTTTCTCCTCCGTCCGCATCGATATCCGCCGCAAGGACCAGATCAAGACGCCCGACGGCAAGGTCATCGGCAACCGCACCAAGATTAAAATCGTCAAAAACAAAG
>JANYBX010000139.1 GCA_025360615.1 Opitutia bacterium | reverse complement strand
CGCCGCCATTGCGCCTCGCTCTCCATCGCCAACCGCACGCACGCCAATCTCGATTCGCTCCTCTCCCTGCTTGCCCCGCTGAACCGCGCCGAAGCCTCGGCGAAGGCGGGCGCCGGAAATATCCCCCTCCGCGGTTTCGATCCCGCCCGCCCGCCCGCCGATCTCCCCTCTGCTGCCATCGTAATCAACGCCACCAGCGCCGGCCTCCGCCCCGACGACCCCGCCCCCATCGACCTCGCCGCGCTCCCCCGCCCCGCCGCCGTGTTCGACATGATCTACAACCCGCCCCTGACGCCGCTCCTCGCCGCCGCCGCCGCGCTAAAAATCCCCTCCGCCAACGGCCTCGCCATGCTCGTCCACCAAGGCGCGAAATCCCTCGAAATCTGGAGCGGCGAACCCGCCGCCAAAACCGCCCCCACCATGGCGCACACCGCCCGCGCCGCCCTCGAATTGTAGGAGCTTGCTTGCAAGCGATGGGAGCCAGCGCGAGCGTTGCTTCGTCTTCCTTTTCTCCGAGCCGACGCCCCATGCCCCTCTCCTCCCTCGCTGAGATCGACGCCGTCTTCCCGTGGTTCTTCCCCGTCATGGCGACCCTCTTCGGCGCGTGCATCGGCAGCTTTCTCAACGTCGTCATCTACCGCGTGCCCGCGGGAAAATCCATCGTCACACCCGGTTCCCACTGTGCCTGCGGCCAGCCGATCAAGTGGCATGACAACATTCCCGTGCTCTCCTGGCTGTTCCTCCGCGGCCGCGCGCGCTGCTGCGGGCAAAAATTTTCCTTCCGCTATCCCTTCGTCGAACTGCTGACCGCCGCGCTGTTTCTCGTCTGCTGGCTGCGGTTCCCTCCCGCCATCGCGATCTGCGGCTGGGTGTTCGTCAGCGCCCTGCTCAGTGCCACGTTCATCGACCTCGACCACATGATCATCCCCGACGTGTTCACGCTCGGGCTCGGCGTCGTCGGAGTGCTCCTCTCGCTTGCCCTGCCTTCGCTGCACGGGCAGCACGACAGTTTTTTCGCGATGGCCAGCATTCGCTCCGCGACCATTTCGCTCCAGGGCATTTTCATCGGCTCCGGCCTCGTGCTCTGGGTGGCGCTCCTCGCCGAAGCCATGCTGAAAAAAGAAGCGATGGGTTTCGGCGACGTGAAATTCGTCGGCGCCATCGGCGCCTTTTGCGGCTGGCAAGGCGCGGTCGTCACGCTCTTCGGCGGCGCGGTCGTCGGCGTGATCTGGTTCGGCCTGGCCTTCGTCGTGCAAAAAATCACCGGGCGCACCACCGCCTCCGCCGCCCTCAAAGCCGAAACCCCCGAAGGCGAACCCGCCGCGATGGGCTTCGGCGTGCAAGTGCCCTTCGGCCCGATGCTCGCGATCGCCGCCGTGATTTATTTCCTGTTTCTCCGGGACTTCGTCGCAACGTGGTTCAAGCAGTTCACCGAAGTTCTCTGAACCCCCTCGTGTATTTGCAGGCGATGGATTGAAATGGAGGCGGGGTGCCCTTCACCCCGCGTGCGACGTGGATCCAGGGTTGAGGGCACCACGCGGCTGAAACATCATCTTTCCGAGCGTCGTTTCCGGGCGCTTCAGGGCGTGGTTTTCATTCGCGTTTTTTCGCGGCCATTCGCGGTTCAAATGCATTGTTCCGGCGTCACAGCAGCTCCGCCATCACGCGCCGCAACACCGGTCGCACCGCGCGCGCCAGGGTCGTGTTCGCGTAACCCATCCACGCGATGGGTGCCCTCGTGTTGAGCGGCGCGCGCAGTGTTTTCCCATCGGGCGCCTCCACGATGCAGCCCGCCTCCCGCGCGATCAGCGCCGTGCAAATATCGTAGGGATGACAACACAGCGTCGCGCTCGAGTAGCCCAGTTTCGCATACGCCAGTGGACGCAAATCTCCCAGCATCCGGTCGTGTCCCACGATCAATTCCCCGAGCTGCCCGCCCGTGCAAATATACTGGTCGTCAAACACGAGCTGCCCGCCGTTTTTTCCCAGCACGCCGAGCTCGCGCCACACCGCTTCCTCCACCGCGCCGAGCAACGCCTTGCCTTCCGGAAAAAATCGCGCGATCGACGCAAACCCGTGCTCGAAATTTTTCGCCTGCGATGGCCGCACGCGAATCCGTGTCC
This sequence comes from Opitutia bacterium, assembly GCA_025360615.1. GTDB lineage: Bacteria > Verrucomicrobiota > Verrucomicrobiia > Opitutales > Opitutaceae > Tous-C4FEB. The sequence continues at coordinate 3,926 of JANYBX010000139.1, read as the reverse complement.
GTCCGCCGCGCAGCACATCCACCGCTTCCGCCACCACGCCGCCGCCCTGCACCGCGCTCAGTTGATTCGAGCGCCACTGGTTGCTCGTCGGCAACTCCGTCATCGCCGCCACCACGATGTCGCCGAGCTGGTTCTTCGCCCCGCGCTGCGGTGCCAGCCCCGCGAGGCTCCATGCGGCGCGCTTGTCGCACATGAAATTCCGCGTCCCATCGATCGGATCGAGGATGCACTTCCAGATTGTTTTCCCCACCGGGGTGCCGCGCGGAAACGTCGCCGTCGCGCCGTCCGCCAACCCCTCCATCACCAGCTCGACCGGCCAAGCGCGCGGCCAGTGCTCCTCGAACCACGCCATGATCGCGTGTTCGCTCAGCCGGTCCACGTGGTAAATCGTGTCGGCCGCCGTCACCGCCGCGATGCGGGCGAAGTTTTTCGCCTCCCGCTCGCGCGCCGCGAGAAGTGTGTCGCGGATCTGATCCTGCAACGCGCACAGCAGCCGTCGCGCTCGGTGAAGCTGCGCCGCCGCCATCGTGCTCATGTCAGCAATCTCGCTCCGTCGCCCGTCTGCGTGTGCAGAATATCCGGCGCCGCGCCGAATTTTTTCGCGTAGGCCGCCGCCACGGTTTGCGCCTGCGCATCGCCGAAATCCGCATCCGTCATCGCCATCACCGCCCCGCCAAAACCGCCGCCGGTCAGCCGCGCGCCGAAGACATGCGGCGTCGCCACGAGCGTATCGACGAGGAAATCCAGCTCGGCCGTGCTGTTCTCAAACAAGTGTTGCGAACTCCGGTGCGACGCCGTGAGCAACCCGCCTACCGCCGCCAGATCACCCTGCGCGAGCGCGGTGCTCGTAGCCTCGACGCGCGCGATCTCATCCACGATGTGCTTCGCTCGCCGGTAAACCTCGGGTGCGAGTTTCACCCTCCCGGCCTCCAGCGCCGCGGCGTCGGTTTCGACCAGCAGCGAAACGCCCAGCGCCTGTGCCGCCGCCATGCACTCGCGGTGCCGCGTCGCGTAGAGCCCGTCCACCAGCGCGTGCTTCGTGTGCGTGTTGAAAATCCAAAAATGCGCGCCCGCCGGCAACGGCACCGTCGCAAAGCGCGGCCCCCGGCAATCGATGAACACGAGATGGTTTTTCTGGCCGAAGCCCGACACGCCCTGGTCGAGGATGCCGCACGGCACGCCCACGAAATTATTTTCCGCGTGCTTGCCAATCTTCACGAGTGTCTCGCGCGCCAGCCGCTCGCCCGCCGCCTCGAGAAACACCAGCCCCGAGGCCAGCTCGATGGCCGCGCTGCTGCTCAGGCCCGCTCCGGTCGGCAGGTTCGAAACCGCGAAATAATCAAAACCCGCCGGCGCCCGCGCGCCGAAAACCGGCAGCGCCGCGAGCACGCCGAGCGGGTAGTTCACCCAGCTTTGCGCGCCCGATAGCTTCGCCATTTGGTCGGCGCGCAGCGTCACGATTTCCTCGCGCTCATCGCTCGCAAACCTCCGCTGGCCATCCGCGCGCCCCGCGAGCGCCACGGCCACACCGCGGTCGATCGCCGCGCCCAGCACGGTGCCACCGTTGTAGTCCGTGTGGTTCCCGATGAATTCGATTCGGCCCGGCGCGTAGGCCAGAATTTCAGGAGCGCGGCCATAAGTGGCGCGGAATTTTTCGATGAGCTGGTCTTTCATGAGGGCAGGCCCCTTGAAAAAACCTGCCCGCCCCCCCCGCGTCGAGCGGGAAGCGCGACCGCGCGGGCTCAGGCCAGTGCCCGCAATTCCGCCCCGGCCTTGAAACGCACCGTCTTCACCGCGCGGATTTTCATCGGCTCCCGCGTGTGCGGATTAAACCCGCGCCGCGCCGGCCGCGTGGCGGCCGCAAAGGTGCCAAAACCCACGAGCGACACTTCCTTGTCACGCTTCAAACCTCGTTTCACTCCAGCGAGCACCGCCTCGACGGCGCGTTCCGCCGCGGCTTTGGTCGCGCCGGCCCCGAGGTGTTTCTGCACTTCCGCGACGAGTTCGGCTTTGTTCATGAGTCGGCGGCGAGCGAACGTCGCGACCCGAACCCGGTCAAACCCAATTCCGACCCATCGGTCCGCCCCCGCTCTTTTCACCAACATTTTTCTCCGTGCGAGCCCGGCGACCTCGCCAAAATTGCGGGAGCGACTTTCTCGTCTCGCCGTCGCCTTGGCGCAGGCGGAACGCCGCGATTTTTCAGATTTGCGACCAACCGCCGAATTTCATCTCTGCACCCGCGCGGAAAACGTCCACCCGGCCCACGGCGGCACGGGGCCGTTGAAACCATCAGAGCTTTCGTTTGCTCCATTCGGTTTTGTCGCTTGGCACTTGCTGCCCTATTACTTGGCCCACGAAGGCAAGGATTCAGCCGACTTAGGTGGATTTGGTATCTACGTTGATCACGATGCCGTGGATGTCCAAATCGACCCAGTTAGCCGACGAGAAGCGGTGGCAATACGCCAAGGAAATGACGGGCGCGATGCCGCTCACCCGTTTTCAGAAATTCACCCAAGAGGTTGGTTCGGTTACGCCCGCTTCACCTTGGAGCACTCCAGTAAACGGAAGCCAGCCGACATCGCGATTGATTGGAAGGAATATAGCTATCCCGTCTTTCCTCTAAATGACGCGGAATGGCGGGAGCTTGCGAACAGCAAAAAACGACTCTGATTCATGACCCTCAATTCCGCAGTTGAAACGCGGAGAGCTCGGAGGTTCGCGGAGACGGAAGAGGAAGAATCTGACGCGCGAAAGGACTCACCTGCCGGGGAAAGGGTTGATGGGGCGCAAAAGAGGCTTTTCTCCTCTGCGCTCTCCGCGTCCTCCGCGTTTCAATTGCGCCTTTTAGGATAATACCAAACGCTGATCGCTTTTACCCCAAGAGCGCAAAGGCCGTGAAGGAGCACTCCCAGCGCAGTGCCTTTGTTTCGCGCCCTTTGCCCTCTCGCCGTGAAGAGTAGATGCTTGAGGCGTTTGGTATAAGCCCCATCGGATCACTGCACCCGGGCGGAAAACGTCAGCCCGGCCCCGGGCGGCACAGAGCCGTTTGCCCGCAGCAAAATCACCGCCTGCAGCGGCCCAGTCGTTTCCGGCGGGGTGACTTTTACGCGGTAGTGCGAGCGCGCGACCACCGCCACCAGCTCCACTTTGAAATTCGGGTCGTTGGCCCACGCCGTCTCCAGCGCGATTCCCCCCGGCACGTTCACCAGCACATCGACCGTCTTCGCGAGGGGCTTTTCGCCCGTGCGCCAGCGCAGCTCGTGCGGGGCATACGTGATCGCCTCCGGCAAATCCGCGATGAGCGTCAGCACCTGCGGCTGACTGCCCGGTTCATCCGTGCTCACCGTGATCGTCCGCCGCACCAATCCGCTCAAGCCCTTCGGGTCAAGTCGCGCCGTGATACTCCCTTTTTCACCCGGCGCATACGTTTTCTGCGCGAGTTCGACGGTGGTGCAGTCACACGTCGGCTGGACTTGCGTGATGGTCACGGAGCCCCCGGTTTCGTTGCGAAAAGCAAAGCCCACCACCGGTAGCGTGCCGTCGGCCCGTGGACGAAGGGCGAGTTCCGTTTCCGGCCAGGTCAGCGCACCGCTCAGGGAAGACGCGAACGCCAGCGCGGCAGCAACAAAGCAGAAACGTCGGTTATACATTGAAAGTATTTTTCTGAAAAATTGTCTGAGCTGCCGTCGTCGCCCGAGCATAATACCAACGGCCCTTGGCTTTTGGATCAATCACACGGCCGAGCTTTACCTTTTACCCTCTAACCCGAAGTAACTTTTATTCGATTGGGCTTCCCCCGATTTCACGGACACGTGGAACGGGCTAATTTTGGTTTAGTTTATTTGGTTTTCGAACGTGACGGGGCTGACATAGCCGAGACTCGAGTGGAGTCTCGTGCGATTATAAAACGCTTCGATATAATCGAA